>CAIOCH010000422.1 GCA_903856525.1 uncultured bacterium
GACGGCGACGCCGAGGGCGGAGCCTCGCTCACACTTCATCGCGCTCGTCGAGGCGGTCGTGATCGATCGGCCGAACGGGGCGGCGGAGTCGACGGACGCGCGGATCCAGCGGATCAAGCGGATGGTGTGGGGGTACCGGAACCACGAGCGCCTCGGGAACGCGATCCCGTTCCGTCTCCGAAGGCTGGATCTCCATCCGAGGCCGGTCTCAACCCACACGATTGCCTGAAGCGCCAAAAATGTGTGGTGCCGACGCGCATCTGTCCGAACAAAGGGGCACGCCGATGGGTTCTCTTCGGTGAGCCGCGGGCGAGTCCTCCGAGGGAGGCGGATTCGCGCGGGGCGAACATAGTTCGGTGCCGCTCCCGACCGTTTGTGTGGTCCTGGAGGCCGTCATCGGACGCGAGTCCCGCTGTTCCCTGCGGGTCTCGTCCCCACCAGTCATCTTTCTCCCCTCCGCCCCGTCCGCTCAGCGATGATCGAACGG
This sequence comes from uncultured bacterium, assembly GCA_903856525.1. Lineage (GTDB taxonomy): Bacteria > Planctomycetota > Phycisphaerae > Phycisphaerales > SM1A02 > QWPT01. Next base: position 488 of record CAIOCH010000422.1, read on the forward strand.
GGTTTTTCTGTGGTCGGCGCTCGGGTGATGCGGCCCCCTGATGGGAAGCCCGTGATGGAAGCCCGTGATGCAAGCCCCGTGATGCAAGCTCTCGGCGAGAGTCACGTGGTGCCAGGCATCAGGGGTGAGACAACTCAGGCCTGGCCTGGCATGGCGTGGCTTGGGCGGGGTGGCGGCGCGGCACGATCGTGCGTCCTCACGCCTGCGGACACACACTTCGCGCCAGCATCGCATGCACGTCGGGGTCGATCGCGACCGGACGGCGGGTCGCGAGGTCGACATGGGCCCAGCGGCTGCGCGCGCGCGTGAGTTCCCTGCCGTCGGTGGCGCGAAGGATGCGCGTGGCGCGGACAAGGCTGGTCCGGCCGAGCGATTCGAGCCACGTCGTCACCAGCACCTCGTCTCCCACGAACGCCTCTCCGAGGTAGTCGATCTCGTGGCGGGCCACGAACCACATGCGCCCTCGGGCGGCGAGATCGCTCCGGGCGGCGCCAACGGCGTCGCCGTGGCGCGAGGCGGCGAGGTCGATCCAACCGAGGATGACGACGTTGTTGGCGTGGGCCACCAGTGCGCTGGCTTCGTCGGCGCGCACGACGTGCGCGAGTGCGAACGCGCTGTGGCGTGGCACATCGGCGGTGATCCGCGCATGCGTCAGGTCGACGGCTGGGAAGTCGGCCACGTCCATTGGCGCGGAGCGTAGCATGGGGCCATGACCTCCCCCGATCCACGGCCGCTCCACCTCGATCTCGCGCGGGATCGCGCGCTCACGATCGAATGGGACGACGGAGTGGCCCACTCGCTGCCGATCGCCACGCTGCGCCGCTACTCGCCGTCGGCCGATCAGCGTGAGCTGCGTGCCGAGATGGCCCGCAACCCGCTCACCGTGCTGCCGTCGGGCGGCGGGTCGTCGGGCCCGCTGCGGGCAGAGTCGATGGAGGCGGTGGGGCACTATGCCCTCCGCATCCGCTTCAGCGACGGGCACGACACCGGCATCTACACATGGCGCTACCTGCGTGAACTGGGCGAGCAACACGGGAAACCGCCGGAGAAGCGCTGAGGCGGCTCCCGTACAATCGCGCGCCCATGTCCCTCGCATCCCCGTCCCAAGCACCTTCGTCCAACGCGACCTCCACCACCACCGAGGCGACGACACCCGTGATTGAGTCCCAGCATCCGGACGCATCGACCCAGCATCCCGCGGACTCCCTCTGCAGCCGCGTCGCCCATGTGGGCAGCCCCACCTGCGTTGGCCTTGATCCCGTGCTCGAGCGACTGCCCGCCGCACTGGCGCCGGCCGATGCCCGCGATGCGCGGGGGTGCGCGCAGGCGATCGAGCGTTTCTCCCTGGGGGTGATCGACGCCGTGTCGGCGGATGCGGCGGCGGTGAAGGTGCAGGCCGCCTGCTTCGAGCGCTTCGGGACCGAGGGCTACGCCGCCATGTGGCGGGTGCTGGCAGCGGCCCGCGCCAGTGGGCTCGCGGTGGTGCTCGACTTCAAGCGCGGTGACATCGGCATCTCCGCCGAGCACTACGCGGCGAGCGCGCGCGCGGCGGGCGCGCACTGGACCACGATCAATCCGTATCTCGGCGCCGACGGCATCACGCCGTTCCTGACGAGCGGCGCTGGCAGCTTCGCGCTCGTGCGCACCAGCAATCCCTCGGGCGATGCGCTGCAGTCGCTGTCCCTCGCGGACGGCCGCACCGTGGCCGAGGCGGTCGCCGACCTCGTCTCGACGCTCGGTCGGTCCTCGGTCGGCGCGAGTGGATTCTCCGCGCTGGGCGCCGTGGTGGGCGCAACCAAGCGTGCCGAGATCGCGTCCCTGCGTGCGCGCATGCCGCACGCCATCTTCCTGGTGCCTGGCTACGGCGCTCAGGGCGGCACCGCCGACGATGTGCGGGCATGCTTCACCGATGGGCAGCGGGGCGCGCTCATCACCGCCAGCCGCTCGGTCATCTATCCCAAGGCCGTGGACGGCGCACCGTGGCAGCAGGCGATCCGCGATGCCGCGCGCATGTTCGCCGACGAGATCCGCGTCATCACCCGCTGACATGAACCCGAGCGAACCTAGGCATCATCCTGTTCTGATCTGAGGTCACGCGTGCAGATCGGTCGCTTCATCCTCCCTGCGGTGCTGGTGCTCCTGGCGGCGCTGCCCGTGGTCCTCGCGCCGCGCTCGGGCGAGCCCGCGCGCGATGTGCGGCGCGCCATCATCTACACCCCGCACAACGAGCAGATCCGCTACGAGTTCGGCCGCGGCTTCGCGGCGTGGCATCGGCGCGTCCACGGCGAGCCCGCCGAGGTGGTGTGGAACACCCCGGGTGGAACCAGCGAGATCCGCAAGATCCTCGAGGCCAACGCCGAGGCGGCGCTGCGCGAGGGGCGCGACATCGGTGGCAACGCCGACCTTGTGTTCGGCGGCGGCAGCTACGAGTACGGGCAGCTCAAGCGTGAGATCTCGCTGGAGGTCCGGGGCGAGCGGCGGACCGGCCGCATCCTCGACCGTCCCGCGCTCACGCCCGACTGGCTGGCGCAGACGTACGGCGAGAACTCCGTGGGCGGCGAGCCGATCTACGACCCCGATGGCTACTGGTTCGGCGTTGCGCTCTCGGGCTTCGGCATCGTCTACAACCGCGACTACCTGCTGCAGCTCGGGGTGCAGGAGCCCACGGAGTGGGCCGACCTCGCCGATGCCCGCCTGGCCGGGGCGATCACGCTCGTGAATCCCTCGCAATCGGGTTCGGTGACCACGGCGCTCGAGGCCATCATCCAGAGGCTCGGCTGGGAGCGAGGCTGGCAGATCATCCTGCGCATGGCCGCGAACGCGCGCAGCGTGGCGTCGAGCGCGCCCAAGGTCCCGCTCGATGTCTCCTCGGGCGACAGCGCCGCAGGACCGAGCATCGACTTCTACGGTCGCTACCAGGCGCAGGCCATCCTCGACGCCGGCGGTGGCGCGCGCATCGGCTACATCGACCCGCAGGGGCAGACGGTGATCGACCCCGATCCGATCGCACTGCTGGCCAACGCACCCAACCGCGAGACCGCGGAGCGCTTCATCGCCTTCGCGCTCTCCGACGAGGGGCAGGCGCTCTGGCAGTTCCACGCCAAGCCGCGGGCGGATGGCGAGCTCGGGCCGCATCGGTTCGAGCTGCGGCGCATGCCGGTGCGCCGCGCATTCCGCACCGCCCATGCCGCCGAGTTCATCGACGACGTCGACCCATTCGCGCTCGCGAGCAAGGTGGAGAACGCCGACCGCAACGCGCGCGCGTTCATCGCGCCGCTGTTCAGCGCCCTGTGCGCCGATCGTCGCGACGAGTTGGCCCGCGCCTGGGATGCGATCCGATCGCACCCCGCGTATCCGACGGACAGGGCGCTCGTCACGGCGGCGGACGTCGGGGACCCGACGCTCAAGGCCATGCTCGAGGCGTTCGACGCCATGCCCGAGATCGACGCACCGGAGGGAGCCAGCGTGAGCGCCGCCACCCGCGAGGGACGCGCGGCCATCCGCGACGGCTGGATCAAGGGCAACTGGAGGTCCGCGGGACTCTGGCCCGAGGGTGCCTCGAGCGTGGATGAACTCCGCCGGCGCTTCGGTGCGTTCTACTCGGCGCAGTACCGACGCATCGTCGAGCTGTCGCGCGGGAGCGGCGCGTGAGCGGCGGCGCAGCACAGGCGGTCGTCGCGATCGTCTCGGTGGGCGATGAGATCATCCTCGGACAGATCGAGGACACCAACGCCTCGTGGATCGCCCGCGAGCTGCAGCGGATCGGCGCGATGCCCGGGGAGCGACGCGCCGTGGCCGACGATCGCGCGGCCCTCGCCCGCACGCTGCGGGAGCTGTCGGCCACGCATGCCGCGATCGTCATGACGGGCGGACTCGGGCCCACGCTCGATGACCTCACGCGCGAGTCGCTCGGCGACGTGGTCGATCCAGGTGCGGCGCTGGTGCGCGACCCGGCGGGCGTCGAACACCTGCGAGACTGGTTCGAGCGGAGGGGGCGCGCCATGCCCGAGCTCAATCTCCGCCAGGCCGACCGTCCACCGTCGGCGCGGCTGCTCGACAACCCGCATGGCACCGCGCCCGGCATTTCGGCGCGCGCCCGTGGCCCAGGCATGGGCGCTGGCTGCGACATCTTCTGCCTACCCGGTCCACCGAACGAGATGCGCCCGATGTTCGAGCAGGCGGTTGTCCCCGCGCTGCGCACCGACGGGCGCGTGGTGCTCACCGCCGCGCTCCACACCATCGGGCTCGGCGAGAGCAGGATCGCCGAGCAACTCGGTGACCTCATGCGCCGCGACCGCGTGCCGTCGGTCGGCACCACCGCCAGCGACGGCATCGTGACCATCCGCGTGCGCGCAGCGGGCGCTGAGGAATGGGCCACGTGCGCGCTCGACCAGACGGTGGCCGAGTGCAGGTCGCGGGTGGGCTCGATCATCTTCGGCGAGAACGGCGAGCCGCTCGCCTCGGTGGTGGGGCGGCTGCTCGTGTCGCGGGGAATGCACCTCGCCACGGCGGAGAGCTGCACTGGCGGATTGCTCGGTGCGTTCCTCACCGAGATCGCCGGCTCCAGCGCCTGGTACCAAGGAGGATTCGTCACGTACGCCAATGCGCGCAAGGTGCGCGATCTCGGCGTGCCCCTCGCCATCCTGCAGGAACATGGCGCGGTGAGCCACGAAACCGCGATCGACATGGCGCGGGGCTGCCTGCGCGCATCGGGGGCGGACATGGCGATTGCGACGACCGGCATCGCCGGCCCGACCGGTGGGAGCGACGACAAGCCCGTGGGCACCGTCTTCGTGTCCGTCGGCCTGCGCGGCGGGCAGGTGTTCTCGCGGCGCTTTCACTTTCCGGGCGACCGCACCACGGTGCGGCGGCGCACGGCGCATCTTGCGCTCGCGTGCGCACGATTCACGCTTCTCGGCGAGCCCACCCGCTCGCTGCTGTGGAGCGAAGCGGAGGCGGTGCGCATTGCCGACGCATGAGTCCGCCTACATCGCGCTCGGGGCGAATCTCGGCGACCGCCGCCGCACCATGCGCGAGGCGCTGGCGCGGCTTGGCCGGGTGGAGGGGGTGCAGGTCGACGCGGTCAGTGCTGCCTACGACACGCCGCCCATCGGGCCACCCGATCAGCCGCGGTACCTGAACGCGGCTGCGGCGCTGCGTACATCTCTTCCGCCGGAACGCCTCCTGCGCGAGATGCTGGCGATCGAGCGTGACCTCGGTCGCGATCGGTCGGGCTCGCGTTGGACGGCCCGCATCATCGACCTCGATCTCATTCTCTACGGCACATCGGTGCGTTCGGTGGAATGCGCGGCGGGCGAGGCGAACCATCCCCGCGCCCAGGCGGGGGAGGCGCCGGCCGACGCGGCCTCCGAGCGCCTGGAGCTCCCGCATCCGCGGTTCCGCGAGCGGGCGTTCGTGCTGGTGCCGCTCGCGGAGATCGCGCCCCGTGCCAGGGATCCCGTGACGGGCGAGGAGATAGAATCCCTGCTTCAGACCTGCCCGGGACGCGCGGAGGTGATCCACGCAGGATCCCTGGCAGATGACGAGTGAGACGACCTGTCCGATGACCCGCGCGATGCCCTGATCGACGATGTCGCGCGAGTCCGGTTGCCATGATCTCGGTCTCCACCGCCTCGGGTGGGTACGCGAGGTGACCGAGAGAAAGATCATCCGGCCTGAGATGGAGACGCCATGATTGACTGCAGTGCATGTGTTCGCCTCGGAGGTTCCTGGATCCACTGGCTCGCAGGAGTTCGCCCGCGTCACGGGTGCGCATCGGGCGCTGGCGTGACGAGCCGCGCGCGTCCGGCACTTCTGCGCTCGCTTGCCCCGGCGCACGCCCGGGTGACGGTGCTGGTCTGCGTGCTCATGCTCGGGATCTCGCCTGCCGTCACGGCGGCGGCGCAGGATCCCGGACAGGCTCCTTCGGCGCCCAAGGTCACAGGGCAGGCCACGGACCAGTCCGCAGGGAAGCCCAGCGAGCAGTTCGATGGGCCTCGCGCCCCGAGTCTCGGCGGAGAGTTCCCCGACGCGACTCGGAGTGCGGAGGCCGTGCAGGCGGGCCTTGAGTTCCTCAAGCGATCCGCCAAGGCCTATCGCGACGCGAAGGTGTTCAGCGACGATGTGTCGCTCACCATCGAGGTGCAGGGACGCCCCGATGGCCTGAAGTTCGCGCTCGCCCGCGACGAGACGGGCGCCCGGCTCGAGAGCGACGGGATGAGCGTCATCCTCAAGGATGGCCAGGTCTTCTTCAGCAATCCCCGGTCGCCGCGCAAGTACCTCGCGTTCACCGCCGACCGCACCATCACCCGCACGCTGCTCCGCGAGTTCGGCGGCTTCAATCTGCCCATTCCCTCGTGGATCCTCGAACCGCAGGAGTCGGACGATCCGGTGCTGGCACTCGCGGGCGCATTGCTGCCCGGGCCCACGCTTGCGGGTTTCGATGCCCAGAAGTCCCGCGTCTACCTCAAGGGCGAGGGCGTGAGCGAGGCGGTCTTTCAGTTCGACCAGACCACGGGCTTCATCACATCGGGGCGCGTGAACATGACGCCCATGGCGGAGAGCGGCATCGTGATCACCATGTCGCTGAACATGAAGCCGTCTGTCGCGGCGCTCAAGGTGCCGATCGCGTTCGACAAGACCGACAAGCAGCAGGTCCGCGACCTCGAGGAGCTGCAGCCGCAGCCGCTCGAAGTGGGCATGGCGCTGCCGGCCGTCGGACTGACCGGAGCCGATGGCGTTGCCGTCCGCACCGATTCCATGGGCGGCAAGGTGGTGGTGCTCGCCCTCTGGGCCGACTGGAACCAGGTATCGATGCGGCCGCTCGTCCACCTCGACCGCTTCGCCAAGAGCATGCGCGACGAGGGCCGTTCCGTGGAGGTCATGGGGCTCTGCCTCCTCTATGGCCAGAACGGCGTGGATCCCGCGGTGATCCGGACGCGCTCGTTCGAGGCATGGCGGAAGCTGGGCGTTGCGATGCCGCTGTTGCTCGCCGACAGCGATGAGATCGCGTCGTCGTGGGCGGTCACCGACCTGCCGACGACCGTGGTGCTTGGGCCGGACGGCAGGATCGCCTCGGTGCACCGGGGGATGGATCCGCAGAATCCCGGGAAGATCGTCGACCAGGTCCGGGAC
>CAIOCH010000423.1 GCA_903856525.1 uncultured bacterium
TGCTCGTCGATGCTGCGCGCCGGGCAGGTGTCAGCAGCATGATGGCGGACGGCTTCCGCAAATGCCGCGAGGGCCTCACCACCGTCGAGGAACTCGGCCGCGGAAAGTGGCCCGCGGCGACCGCGGGCAACTCCTACGCCGAGATCGTGGTCACCCACGCCGGCCGCGAGCACACGGTCACGGCGCTCGACTACCCCGGCGAGGTGTTCCGCAAGGCGTTCATGGCCGATTCCGCCGACTCCGACGCCGTCGAGCTGCGCGCGGCGGTGGACCGCGCCGCGGCGGCGATCCTCCTGATCGATCCGAGCGTGGTCGCTGCGGGCGGCGAGGAGGCCCAAGAGGATGTCTTCGGCCTGACCAGCGCCGCATTGCGTATCCGCGGCAGCGCCGGCGGCGAGCTGGTGCCCATCGCGATCGTATTCACCAAGTGCGACGCCAATGCGCCGTTCCTGCGTGAGGCGGGTGGTGTGCGTGCGTTCGCCGCGAAGCACTTCGGACCGCTCCTGCGCGAGGTCGACCGCACCAGCGTGTTCGCCTGCGCGGCGGTGCGCGTGTCGACCAACACGCTGGGTAAGTCGCTGCCGCGCATCGACCGCGCTCCCGAGAATGTGATTGAGCCCGTGCGCTACTGCCTGTCGTTCATGGAGCGCGGGGTCGATCTCCAGCGAGCCCAGGCGGCTCGCACCGAGCGCGCCAAGGCGGTCCGCGCGGCGCAGGAGGCGGAAGTCGTCGAGCGCAAGCGCTCGGCCATGGTGTGGGTGGTGTTCGCGGTGGCGATGGTCATGCTCATCGTGGCGGTGGGGGTGGCGGCGTTCTGGTTCGCGATGCGCTCGTAGCGCGCGCAGCGGTGGGCGACGGTGGTCGCGGCGGAGGTGGTGATCCATGGCACATGCGCACATCCACATCCTCGGCTCGCGCGCGGGCTACACCACGCTCGATGCCACGCCGGGCGTGACCACGGCCGAGCGCGCCGAACTCGAGGTGCTGTCGTTCGGCGACGCCACCAACGCCGAGGCCATGACCCGGCTCGAGACGCACGCGTCGATGATCGGTCGCCGCCTCCGATCCGGCCGTTTCGCCATCTCGCGCATGCTGCCCGGCGGAACCGACGACGCTGGGCGACCCACCATCGAGGTCGTGTCGCTGCTCGTCGACCTGGCCTCGTACACGGCCATCTTGGGCGCCCTCGCGCGCCTCGCATCCGATGCGCGGCTGTGGCGCGTGGCGCGGGGCGCCGTCTCTCGTGGATTCGAGGTGCCCGAGGAGCCCGTGCAGATCACAGCGTCTGATCCGCGCGTGCTGCGCGCCTTCGACGCGTGGATCGCCGCGCGCAAGCAGGGCGCGACCGCCGTGCTCGGCGCGGGTGATGAGCCTGGCCTCTTCGCCATGGTCGCGCTGCTCGACACCGACGACCTCGCCGCGTGCCGCTGGGGCGTGGGCGTGCTCTCGCTGTCCGCGCCTGTCGATGTGTGCACGCTGGCGCCCACCACGGCCGCCATCGGTCCGCGCCCGGTGCTTCGCGCCTCGACCGCGCACGCGCAGCCATGGCTCAACGCCGAGATGGCCGCCGCCGAGGAGCACGCCGCGCGCAATCCGCTGCTGCCGCCGAGCGCATCGCTCGCGCAGGCGGTGCGCATCGAGCCCGCGTTCGATCGGCCCGCGCGCGCGACTCCCGCCTGGGACGCCGAACCTGTGGGCCATGAACCGCAGCCGCGCCGCAA
>CAIOCH010000424.1 GCA_903856525.1 uncultured bacterium
CGCGAATCTCGCGGTCTACCTTGCCAGCGACGAGTCGAGCTACACGACGGGTGCGATCCATGTGATCGACGGCGGCTGGACCATGTAGGAGCAGCCGCTGGTGCCAGGCTGGTGCCTGGCACCAGCCTGGCGACGACCGCGCAGACCTGGCACGCGCACGGCACGGCATCTCCCCAGCACGCTCGGGCTCATTCGCCCGCGCTCTGGAGTGCATGGATTCGGTGAATGGCACCTACCAGGTGGTCGCGTCACCTGCCAGGTTGGTGCCAGGCACCAGCCTGGCACCGGTAGAGGCGCTGCGCGGTTCCGCCGAGGATCGCAGCCTGTTCGTCCGCACTCAGTTCGCCTGCGACCGTTGCGGATACGTCGATCCATTGCGCGAGACGTGCGCCGGAATCAGGGGCGAAGCACACGGGCCAATTGGACCCCCACATCACGCGCGTGGGGCCGAAGCAGGCGAGGCACCACTCGAACCACGGGCGGATCTCGTCGGCGCTCATCGCGCGACCGGCGTTCTCGAACATCGCGGACCACTTAACCGACACGCGTTCGCATGCTGCGACCCGTGCGATGAGCCGCTGCCACTCGACGCGCTCGGGGCTTGACCAACCCGATCGGATCGGCGGATTGCCCAAGTGGTCCAGGACGTAGTGCGTGGCCTCGATGCCCGCAACGACGCCCTCGAGTGCGGCGAGATCGGTCCAGCGCACGCAGAAATCGAAACTCAGCCGGTGCGAGCCAAGGCGGTGCAGGCCGACGCGGAAATGCTCGGTTGTGAACGGGATGTCGCCCGCGTGCAGGACGCGCCGGGCACCGGTCACGCCGGGGCTGCGTCGGACGGATGCGATCTCCGCGAGCACATCCGGTGCGCCGGGGTCGATCCCCGCGACCGTCGCCCACGGCAGCCCGCTCGCGTTCCCCCACTCGGCGAAGAGTGCCGCCTCACTCGCGCGGTCGGCTGACGCCATGTCGGCCTCGACGAAGACGAGTCCGCCGTGGACGCCGCCCTCGGCGTGGTAGCGCGCGACGTCGAAGCGTCCCGCGAACCGGGGTGCCTGCGTGAACCATGGCGCGGCAAGACGGTCGGCATCCCACGCATGCAGATGCGCGTCGGTCCAGGTGCGCGGGTCGGCCGCGGTTGCGATCGCCTTCATGGCCGCAGCCTACCCGCTACCCTTCCCCCATGTCTGCGAACACGCTTGCCCTCAACCACTACGTGACGCTCGGCCGCTCGGGACTCCGCGTGTCGCCGCTCTGCCTCGGGACGATGACCTTCGGCCTCGAATGGGGCTTCGGCGCGACCGAGGAGATCTCGAACGCGATGATCTCGCGCTACATGGAGCATGGCGGCAACTTCTTCGACGCCGCGAACATCTACACCAAGGGCCACAACGAGGTCATCCTCGGCGACTACTTCGCCAGTGGTCCCGGCCGCGGAAAGCGCGACCGCGCGGTGATCGCGACCAAGTTCGGTGGCAACATGTGGCCCGGCGACCCGAACGGCGGCGGCTCGAGCCGCAAGTCGATGGTGAACGCGGTCGAGCACTCGCTGCGCCGGCTCAAGACCGACTACATCGATCTCCTCTGGTGCCACTTCCAGGATGTGCACACGCCGATCGACGAGACGATGCAGACGCTCGACATCCTCGTCAAGCAGGGCAAGATCCGGTACTCGGGTTTCAGCGACCATCCCGCGTGGGTGTGCGTGCAGGCGATGTACGAGTCGGTGTTCCGCGGCTGGACGCAGCCGATCGCGATCCAGATCGAGTATTCGCTGCTGCAGCGCACGGTCGAGTACGACCTGATGCCGATGGCACGCAAGTGCGGCTTCGGCGTGACGCCGTGGAGTCCGCTGCGCGGCGGCGTGCTAACGGGCAAGTTCACGCGCGAGAACCGGCCGAAGGACGATGGCTCGACGCGCGTGCGGAGCGATTCGAAGTACCTCACCGAGCAGACCTTCGTACTGCTCGACGCGCTGCGCGAGATTGCCGCCGCGCATGGCGTGACGCCCGCGCAGGTCGCGCTCCGCTGGGTGATGGACCGCGCCGGAGTGACGAGCACGATCATCGGCGCGCGCACGCTCGCGCAGCTCGACGACAACCTCGCGGCGTGCCGCGTGCACCTGTCGGCCGAGGACACGAAGCGGCTGAACGCGCTCAGTGAGCCGCCGCCCTGCTTTCCCCACGAGTTCATCAACAACCTCATCCCGAGCACGATCCACGGCGGTACCAGCATCAACGGCCGCGAGACGCAGCCGTGGCCGCTCTCGCCGCAATCCGACGCGGAGCGCTGGTGAACCGCCATGCCTGAGGCGAATTTCGACGGACTCGTCGGACCAACGCACAGCTACGCCGGGCTGTCGTACGGCAACGTCGCGAGCGCGCGCAACCAGGGCGCCGCGAGTTCGCCGCGATCCGCCGCGCTGCAGGGGCTCGCCAAGATGGAGGCGGTCGCAGCGCTCGGGCTCGTGCAGGGCGTGCTGCCTCCGCACGAGCGGCCGCACATTCCCACGCTGCGGGCGCTCGGATTCGCGGGTTCCGATGCGGAGGTCCTCGCGCGGGTCGCGAAGGAGGATCCGGTGCTGCTCGCGCGCGTGTCGAGCGCGAGTGCCATGTGGACCGCGAACGCCGCGACCGTGATGCCAGCGGCCGACACGCGCGACGGGCGCACGCACTTCGTCGCGGCGAACCTGCGGGAGATGTTCCACCGCGCGATCGAGCCGCCGGTGACGGCGCGGGCGTTGCGGGCGATCTTCGCCGACAGCGCGCGATTCGAGGTGCACGATGCGCTGCCGCCGCGCACTGCGGACGACTTCGGTGACGAGGGCGCCGCGAACCACACGCGGCTGACGGCCAGTGCCGCGAACGGAGGCGAGTCGCGCGGCGTGCACTTCTTCGTCTACGGCGCATCGGCCGGCGCACGCCGCATTCCCGCGAGGTTCCCCGCACGGCAGACGCGCAGCGCCAGCGAGCGTGTGGCGGAGCTCGGCGGCCTGGATCAGGCGTGCTGCGTGTTCGCGCAGCAGAATGCCGATGCGATCGATGCGGGCGTCTTCCACAACGACGTGATCGCCGTGGGCAACGGAAACATGCTGCTGTGCCACGAGCTCGCGTTCGAGGACCGCTCGGGCACGCATGCCGCGCTGCGGCGGGCCGGCGGGGAGTCGCTGGCGATCGTGGAGATCGCGGCCGACGAGGTGTCGCTCGAGGACGCGGTGCGGAGCTATCTCTTCAACAGCCAGCTGCTCACGCTGCCCGACGGCACGATGGCGCTGGTCTCGCCTTGGGAATGCTCGGAGAACGCCCGGGTCCGCGCGGCGATCGACCGCGTGATCGCCGATCCCGCCAATCCGCTCGCGCGCGCGATCTTCATGGATGTCCGCGAGAGCATGCGCAACGGCGGCGGGCCCGCATGCCTGCGGCTGCGGGTGCCGATGACCAGCGAAGATCTCGCAGCGGTCAACCGCGCGGCCATCGTGGACGCCGCGAAGCTGGAGGAACTCCGGGCATGGGTGATGCGGCGCTATCGGGAGTCGCTGCGCGCCGAGGATCTCGCCGATCCCGCGCTGCTGCGCGAGTCGCGCGATGCGCTCGATGAGCTCACGCGGATCCTCGCGCTCGGGTCCATCTACGACTTCCAGCGCTGAACACGGATCCACTATCCTGCGCGGATGATTCGGATCCGAACGGCCCTCGCCTTCTCCTCGCTCCTGCTCCTCGCAGCGTGCGCTCCCCGACGACCCATCGTGGACGAGCGCACGCTCATCGAGCAGGCCGCGATGCGCAAGGCGGAGTTCAAGACCGACATGGTCGATGCCACGCGGGCGGTGCTGATGCGTGTGGTCCGGGAAACGGGCGACGAGCG
>CAIOCH010000425.1 GCA_903856525.1 uncultured bacterium
CCCGAGGGACCGAGCGTGACCTTGACGGCGCGGGCGAGCTTCTGCACGCCGCGGAGGATCCGCTCGCGTGCGTCGTTGTCGTATGCAATCTGCTTGGCTGCCATGTGTGTGCTTCTTTCGTGATGCGCGTCTGCGCGTTTGGATTTGCCGTGTTCTTGGTCTTCACCAAAGGTCGCCGCCGCAGCGGCGACCGCTCAAACCCCGTCTCACCAGAGGTCGCTGCCGCAGCAGCGACCGCTCAAAGACGGATCAGCCGATCTCCACCCAGGCCACCCGGTCGGAGTCCACGATGTACACGTGCGACCCGTCGGTGACCTTGACCAGACCGTCCGACTCCTCGGGGATCAGCATGGCCTTCTTGACGATGCAGCTCGACGCGTGGTCGAACTCGATCCGAAGGTCGCGCTGGCCGTTGAGCTCGCGGAAGGCGAGGCGGAGCGTGCTGGCGTTCATGCTCATGCGTGGGGCTTCCCGGGGGAGGGTTCAGTCGACCACGCCGAGGATGTCCTCCTCGGTCATGATGAGGAGCGTCTCGCCTTCGATCTTGATCTCGGTGCCGGAGTACGAGGTGAAGATGACGGTGTCGCCCTTCTTCACGGTGAACGGGGTCACCTTGCCGTTGTCCTTGCTGCGGTGGCCGTCGCCGAGGGCGATGATCTTGCCCTGCTTCGGCTTCTCCTTGCTCGACTCGGGGAGGAAGATGCCGCTGTCGGTCTTGGAGGCGGCCTCTTCGCGCTTCACGAGGATCTTGTCACCGAGGGGACGGAACTTCATGGGTTTCTCCTGTGCCTTTCTCTTTGCTGCTGCCACTGAACGAACGGATGAACGGAAGGACGGATCGGGTCACGCTGCGGGCCAGTGATCGCGGTAGTGCCTGCGCACCACGCGCTCGAGGGCCTGCAGCATGGACTCGATGGGGACGGGGTCGTCGAGCACCGTGAACGCGCCGTCGCGGAGGGCTTCGGCGAGGTTGCGGGCGCTCTCGGAAGGGTCGACCTGGCGCGGGCGCACGACGATGGTCGGCGGCGGCTGCTCGAGGCGACGGAGGAGCTGGAGGACGCGCGGGCCAGCGGGCACGGCGCGGGTGCCGGGCTGCTGGGCGGGCGACACGGGGTGCATCGGGATCGAGAGGTCGATCACGGCGATGTGGACCTGCTCGCGGCGGATGACATCGCTGGCCTCGTCGCCGCTCTGGGCGCGGTAGCAGCGGATGCCGAAGCGGTCGAGGAGGATGGGGAGCTGGTCGGCGAAGGCGTGCTCGCGCCAGCCGCCGTAGGTGAGCAGGAGATTGAGGCGGCGCACAGCCGGGCCGCTGGCCGCGGAGGGCGCGGCGGGCTCGGATGGGTCGGGGCTGTGCAGGCGCAGGTGCATCGGGTGACGGGATAGAGGACGGATACGGGGGCTTGGTGCGCACGGCTGGGGTGCGTACAAAAGCGTGGCTGCGGCAACGCAACGGTCGTGCCAAGAGGTTCCTGATGAGGGCCGTGCGGCAGATGCGGCTCGGAAGTCTTGCTGCCGCAGTGGTTTGCGGATTGGCTTGCCTGTCCAAGATCCGATGGACGAGGGCTGCTCCTCGCCAACACGGTCGGAGGCCCACGAATCGTCTGCCAAGTTGGCACTCGGTGCGGGCCGATACGGGGTCCGCCGATTCGCGATTGGACCGTGATCGGAGTGGCCTGGCTTGCCTGTCCAAGTTCGGCTCGGCCGGCTGTCGGGCTGTCCATGTCGGCGTCTGGCTTGCCTGTCCGAGATCGTCGCCTGTCCAAGATCGTCGGTCCGGGTTCGTCTGCCCGGGTCTTGCCTGTCCTGTCTTGCCTGTCCTTTATCCTGACCCTCCTATGGCCGTTCGCATCGCTGACCTCTTCGCGCATCACGCCTCGCACCTCGGAACCACCGCCACCGTGCAGGGTTGGGTCCGCACCCGCCGCGACTCCAAGGCGGGCATCTCGTTCGTGGCCATCACCGATGGCTCGTGCTTTGACACGGTGCAGGCGGTGGTGCCGAACACCATGCCGAACTACGAGTCGGAGGTGCTCAAGCTCACCGCCGGCTGCTCGGTGGAGATCACGGGCACCGTGGTCGCGAGCCAAGGCAAGGGACAGTCGGTCGAGATCCAGGCCGAGTCGGTCAGGGTCCACGGCTTCGTCGACGACCCCGACACCTATCCGATCTCGCCCAAGCAGCACTCGTTCGAGTACCTGCGTGAGGTCGCGCACCTGCGCGCGCGCACGAACACCTTCGGCGCGGTCGCGCGCGTGCGGCACTGCCTGGCGATGGCGGTGCACCGCTTCTTCCACGAGCAGGGCTTCCTGTGGGTGCACACGCCGATCATC
>CAIOCH010000426.1 GCA_903856525.1 uncultured bacterium
GCTCCCGAGGCTTGAGCGGTCGCTGCTGCGGCAGCTTCCTTTGGTGGGGATGGCCGCTGGGGTGGTTTCAGCGGTTTGGCTGCTTCGGTCACTTGCCGGTGGCGATGGGATTGCCGTCGGCTTGCCAGGACTTGAGGCCGCCGACGATGCAGTAGACCTTCTTGTAGCCGAGCTCGAGTAGGCGCTTGGCGGCGGCCTTGGCCATCACGTCGTCGTAGTCGGTGTCGTACACGATGAACGCGTCGTAGCCCTTGCAGGCAACCTCGTGGGTCTTCTCGATCTCGGGGAAGGGGATGTTCGTGGCCTGCGGGATATGGCCCTTCTCGAACTCCGCGGGCGTGCGCGGGTCGAGCCACAGCACCTTGAGCGGCTCCTTGGAGAAGGTTCCCTTGGTCTCGGCCGCGAGGGTGATGGCCTCGGCGGGCTGGCGGTACACGAGGTCGCGGTCGCTGGTGGAGTGGGTGCAGCCCGTTGCAAGCATCGCGGCGGTGCCGAGGATCAGCGCGAGGGCGGCGGACGGAACGGAAATCAGGCGAAGCATGATGGTGGCCGATCGGGGTCTGGAATAGGATCGCAGCCCGCGCGTCCCGCACGAACGCGGCCGACGGGCGGTGACGAGTTTCGCGGATTCCCGCAGCGGCGGGGGCTTCTCGCCGCGTGTCGGCCGATTTTTGTGCGTTCTGCTCGGAGGAACACCATGATCCGGATGCGGTCCAGTTCGCTCGTCGCCATTTCCGTCGCGGGCGTGCTGGTCGCGCTCGGATCGTCGCGGGTGCATGCGCAGTCGCTTCCCGCGCAGGGTGCGAAGCAAACCGCCAGGGAGCCACGCACCGGCGAAGACGCGGTGAAGGTCTCGTGGGCCGTGATCGGTGATGCCAAGCCGGGCGCCACGGTGCGCATCGCCGCGACCTACGACATCGTCCCCAACTGGCACATCTACTGGCTCAACGCCGGCGAGTCGGGGGCGCCCACCGAGATCGAGCTCGAGCTCCCCGAGGGTTGCACCGTGGCCAAGCGCCCGAACGGCCGCCCCAAGGTCGACTTTCCCGTTCCGAAAGTCTTCCGCAAGTCCGACACCACCTTCGGCTACGAGAGCTCGGTGACGCTGTCCGTGGCAGTGACGCTCCCTTCCACGATCCCCGCCGGCGGGTTCACCGCCAAGGTCCGCTCGAGCTGGCTCGTGTGCAAGGAGATGTGCCTGCTGGGCCGCAACGAGTCGCAGGTCGACCTGCTGAAGCCCGCCGCACCCGACTCGGTTGCCGCCAAGTCCCTCGCGACGAGCCTCGCCCTTGTGCCCAAGCCGCTCCCCGCCGACTGGAAGGTGTCCATGACCGATGTCTCGGCGGAGGCCGCGGTGCTGGTGATCGAGGCGCCCGCCGCGGTTGCTGCGGATGCGGCATGGACCATGCTGCCTGCGGAGACCCCTGGAATCTTCCTTGAATCGGGCTACCTGGCGGAGGCGAAGGGGAGATCCCTGCGCGTTCCACTGGTTCTTTCGCGTGAAATCAGTGAAGGCAGGCCGCTTGCGTTCACGGGTGTGGTCGATCTCGGCAAGAATGCGGGATCGTTCGCGTTCAGTGTGCCCGTGCCCAACCTGTGAAGCGCGGGTTGTTCCGCGGCCGATGCATCGGTCGCCCGTCGTCCGGACTGGTTCATTTCCCCTCCCGTCTCACATCGAACATCGGAGCTCAGACCAACATGAAGACCTTCCTCAGCATCGTTCTCGCAGGTTCACTCGCAGTCGGCATGTCCAGCCTCTCGTTCGCCCAGGATGGCGGGAAGGACGGCGGGAAGGGTGAGCGCAGGGCCCAGCGCGGCGACAAGGCCGCCGCGGGCGCCAAGGTCGGCGAGGCCGCTCCTGGCTTCACCCTCAAGACGGCCGACGGCAAGGACTGGAGCCTCTCCGACGCGGCGGGCAAGGTCGTCGTGATCGAGTGGGTCAACCCAGAGTGCCCCGTGTGCGAGCGCGTGGTGAAGGACGGCACCGTCGCAGCGACCCTCAAGGGCGTCAAGGATCAGTTCCCCGACGCGGTGTACCTCGCGATCAACTCGAGCGCCGCGCGTCCGTCGAGCTTCGATGCCACGCCCGACTATCTCAAGAACAACAAGATCGACATCCCCGCGCTCTTCGACCGCGACGGCGCCGTGGGCAAGCAGTACGGGGCGCGCACCACGCCGCACTGCTTCGTGATCGACGCCAAGGGCGTGCTCGTCTACAAGGGCGCCATCGACAACAGCCAGGGCGGCGACGGCAAGACCAACTATGTCGTCCAGGCCGTCACCCAGCTCAAGAAGGGCGAGAAGGTCACTCCCGGCGAGACCAAGCCCTTCGGCTGCAGCGTGAAGTACTGAATCGCGCGCGGCCGTGGCGAATCGTGACGAAGGTCAGGATCCGCTCGGCAGTGCGATGCATCGACCAACGAAACGGCGGCGCGAGTCCTGCTCGCGCCGCCGTTCTTGTCTGTCCGTCGTTCCCGTCGGATCGGGCCCGTCCGTCGGGGAAGTCCGCGCGTCGGCTTCGGCTCACTGCAGCGAGACGGGCATCACCACGTAGGTGAAGTCGGCGCCGACCTTGATCACGCCCGGCTTGTTGGGCGCCTTCATCTCGATGATGACCTGCTCGCTGTCGATGACCTTGAGCACATCCAGGATGAAGGTGGGGTTGAACGCGATGTCGATCGGCTCGCCCTGGTAGGCGACGCCGTCGATGCGCACCTCGGACTCGCCCATCTCGGGCGCGCGGCTGGTGAGCGTGAGCTGCTTCTGCGCGAAGCTCAGGCGCACGCCCTTCGACTCCTCGTTGGTGAGCAGGCTGGCGCGGCGGATGGCGCCCACGAGCTCGCCCGCGTCGCAGGTGGCGCGGCGGTCGTGCTCCTTGGGGATGACGTCCTCGAACGGCGGGAAGGCGCGCTCGTCGACGCTGGACACCAGGGTCGCGCCCGAGGTGGCGTCGCCGACCTGGAAGAACACCTGGTTGCCGTCGCGCAGGACCTTGACCGCCGCATCGGGGTCGACCATGAGCTTGAGCAGCGCGTTGAGCGCCTTGGTGGGCACGATGAAGGTCGAGTCGCCGTCGCCGCCCTTGCAGCTGCCGCGGGCGACGGCGAGTCGCCGTCCGTCGGTGGC
This sequence comes from uncultured bacterium, assembly GCA_903856525.1. Classification (GTDB taxonomy): domain Bacteria; phylum Planctomycetota; class Phycisphaerae; order Phycisphaerales; family SM1A02; genus QWPT01. Next base: position 3,127 of record CAIOCH010000426.1, read on the forward strand.
CACGAGCCGCAGCTGCGACTTCTTGCGGTCGACCAGCACGCCCGAGATGGCGTAGCGCGAGTCGTCGCGCGCGGTGGCAAAGCTGGTGCGGTGGATGAGTCGGCGCAGCGTGCCCGCATCGACCTCGAAGTCGGAGCGGTCGCCCGCGCGGCGCACGCCGGGGAACTCGCGCGGCTCGTAGCCGAACACCTTGAAGGTGGAGCCCTCGGTGGCGATGGTGGCGAGGGTGCGGTCGACCGAAAGGGTGATGGTCGAGTCGTCGCAGGCGCGCACGATCTGGTTGAGCTTGTCGGCGGGGATGAGCGCCTCGCCGTCCTCCTTCACATCCACGTTGGGCACGGTGATCACGAGGCCGATCTCGGAGTCGGTGGCGCTGATCTGCAGCACGCCCGCCTTGGCGACGAGCTTGAGGCAGGTCAGGACCGGGGTGGGGGTGCGCGAGGCGACCACGCCACTGGCCATGGTGAGTGCGTCCGACAGCGAAAGGCGATCGCAGATGAGCTTCATGGGGTCCCCTCGAGGCGCGACCGCGGCACCAGCCGCCCACATACAGCGGATGGGGGTCGCGGAAGGGAAGTGTACAGCCCATGGTGGGGCCGTGCGGGCGGAGAAGTGGCGGGCACCACGCGGTTTCCGCGAACTTTCGGCCTCGGCGCGTCCGCGGCGGCGGGCGGACGAATACCCTCCGAACCATGATCTACCGCATCCTGCGCGGCATTACCGAGGTCTACGGCGTCACCTGGCTGGTGATCTTCATCGCCATGTTCTTCGTGGCGTTCGCCTTCACGGTCATCTACCCGCTGGTGCCGATCGTGATGATCATCTCCTCGGTGTTCCTCGTGGTGTTCGTGCGCTGCGGCTACCTGGGTCTCAAGTGGGCCGAACTCCAGGTCGCGCGCGCCGCGCTCGGCACCGACAGCTGCCCTGCCTGCCGCACGGCGTGCGACGCGTTGCGCGTGGGCGAGCGTCGCGTGCTGGAGTGCCCCGGTTGCCGCCGGGTGTTCGAGGAGACGGGTGAGATCTACGTCGCTCCACCGCCCGAGCAGGAGCCGCCCGCGAGTTTCGAGCGCACCGCTCCCGCAACGGAGGCGATCTGACATGCAGGATCCCCGCGCATCGGTCGTGCTCGCACGGTTTCCCGACGAACTGTCGGCATTGCTCCTGGTGGCCGATCTCGAAAGCCAGGGCATCAAGGCGACCGTCATCGGCGGCCTGACGGCGCAACTGCGTGCCGAGGCGCCCGGACTCGTGTCGGTGCTGGTGCGTGCCGGGGATCTCGCCGCGGCCCAGCAGCTGATCGCCGAGAATGCGCCGCCCGAAGGCTGGGAGGACGAGGCGGAGAACGCGCCTCCAGAAGAGTCCGATCAGTAGGATCCCGCCATGCGCACCGTCCTCTTCGTCTGCACGGGCAACACCTGCCGCTCACCCATGGCGGAGGGGATCGCGCAGAAACTCTCCGATGAGGGGCGTTTTCCCGGGGCCGTTGGCGCGCTCTTCTTCGCGTCGGCCGGCGTGAGCGCATTCGACGGGGCCTCGACCAGCCACGAGACGGTGGAGGTCCTCTCCCGCATGAGGGCGCCCGTTCCCGCGCATTCCAAGCGGCTCACGGCGGAGATGATCCGCAAGGCCGACCTGGTGCTCGGCATGACCGCGGCGCATGTGGCGCGCGCGCGGGCGCTCGTCGCCAACGATCCCGCGGCACAGGTCAAGATCCAGCCGCTTGACCCGGACGGCGATGTGGACGACCCCATCGGCCTCGGGCAGCGCGCCTACGACGATTTGGGCGCGTATTTCGCCGAGTTGATTCCGCAGCGGATTGCGGGGATGCTTGGCGCATGAAGATCGCCCTTGGATGCGACCACCGCGGAGCCGTGGCCACGCAGGCCCTGATCGCCCACCTCAAGGCCGACGGCCATGAGGTCGAGGCCGTGTCGGACACCAACGGCGCGATGACCGACTACCCCGACAGCGCCTACGCGGCGTGCAGCAAGGTTGCGCGCGGCGAGTCCGACCGGGCGATCCTCATCTGCGGAACGGGCATCGGCATGTGCATCGCCGCCAACAAGCTGCGCGGCATCCGCGCGGCGTTGGCGCAGGACGAACTCTCGGCGCAGCTCTCGCGCACGCATAACGACGCGAACGTGCTGTGCCTCTCGGCCGACCTGATCGGCCACACGCTCGTCAAGCGCATCGTCGACACCTGGGTGCGTACGCCGTTCGACGGTGGCCGCCACCTGCGCCGCCTGCACAAGATCGAGGCGATCGAGCGCGGCGAGGACCCGTCGAGCCTGCGCGCGTGAGGCGTGCGCCAAGAGCGAACTTCCCGGAGAAAGCATGTTTGACCGCATCTCGATCGTGCGTGCGCCCAAGGCGCCTGTTGTCCTCGCCGTCTTCTCGGATGACAAGTCGCTCGCGAAGGGCGACCGCAACGCGACGCGCGACGCGGCCGTCCAGTCGGTGAGCTTCCGCGCCGAGCTCGGTGAGACGACGGCTGCCAACGACGGAACGGTGATCCTCGGCCTCGGAAAGAAGGCGGATTTCAACGCGAAGTCGGCGCGCACCGCTGGCGCGCGGCTCGTGCGCGGGCTCGAGCGGATGAAGTGCGCGAAGGTCACCTTCGCCTTTGGCGGCCTCTTCGGCGCGAAGGAGCAGCGCGAGCTCGGCCAGGCGATGGGCGAGGGCCTCGCGATCGCCAACTGGCGCGTCGACATGTTCGACGGCAAGGCGACGCAGCGCGCCCCGCGCGCGGGCAACCTCGCGATCGACGCAGGAAACGGCGCTTTCGCCGACGGTTTCGCCCGCGGCCTCGAGATCGGCGCGAGCGTGAACGAGGCGCGCCGCATCGCGGCCACGCCGCCCAACATCTGCACGCCCAACTGGTTCGCGGGCGAGGCGAAGAAGCTCGCGAAGTCCGCGGGACTCACCTGCAGGGTGATCTCCTTCGCCGATGCGAAGAAGCTCGGCATGGGCGGCATCGTCGCCGTCGGGCAGGGCAGCGACGAGAAGAGCCTGATCGCGATCCTCGAGTACAAGCCGAAGCGCGTGAGCGCCAAGGCGCGCGGCAAGACGCTCGCCCTCGTCGGCAAGACGCTCACCTACGACACCGGCGGCTACTCGCTCAAGGTGAACAACGGCATGAAGGGCATGAAGTACGACAAGTGCGGCGGCGCCGCCGTGTTCGGCGCGATGCACGCCATCGCGCACGCCAAGCTGCCTTTGCATGTCGTGGCGCTCTTCCCCGCCGCCGAGAACATGGTGAGCTCGAATGCGTACCGGCCCGACGACATCATCACGATGTACAACGGCACGACCGTCGAGGTCACGAACACCGACGCCGAGGGGCGCCTCGTGCTCGCCGATGCGATCAGCTACGGCTGCGAGAAGTACAAGCCGACGACGATGATCGAGCTGTCGACCCTCACGGGTGGCGTGGTGACCGCGCTCGGCTGCTGGAGCGCCGGCTACTTCTGCGACGACGCGAAACTGCGCGATGCGATCGAGTCCGCCGCCGACCGGACCGGCGAGAAAGTGTGGCGCCTGCCGCTCTGGAAGGAGCACAAGGACCACATGAAGAGCCAGCACGCCGACATCATCAACTCGAATCCGTCGCGTCTCGCGCACCCGATCCAGGGCGCCGCGTTCCTCGACTTCTTCGTCGACAAGAGCGTGCCGTTCGCGCACATCGACATCGCCGGCGTGGGCAACAGCGAGAGCGCGAGCGACCTGTGCGTCGCCGGCCCGACGGGCTACGGCGTGCGGATGCTCATCGACATCGCGGAAGGCATGTGCTGAGCGCGTGCGGGCGGTCCTGTTCGCCCCACGCGGAGTGAGACTTCTCAGTGCGCTGCGCTCCAGATGGCGAAGATCGTCATTGCGGCTGTGAGCGCGATGGCTCCGAGGCAGCCCGGGGACCAAGGCTTCGCCAGGAATCGCTCGGGCGTCGTCGCGCGGAGCTCGAGTTCGAGTGCTTCGATCGCGTCCTTGGCTTCGCGGAGGCTCGAGCCGGTCGCCTCGCGGTACAACTTGATGGCCTGGATCTTCTGTCCCTCGTACAAGGCCTCGCGGATGGTCGGGAGCGCATCATCAGGGAGCGGATCACCCGTCATGTGGACCTCGCTGTCCGCCGCACCCACATCGCGACGACCGTCACGTCCGCGGGCGAAATCCCCGCGAGCCGGCTCGCCTGGCCGAGCGTGCGCGGGCGGAAGCGCGCGAGCGTCTCGACGGCCTCGCGGCGCAGGCCGCGGATCTCGTTCGGATCGATCGACTCGGGGATCGCGACCGAGTCGTA
>CAIOCH010000427.1 GCA_903856525.1 uncultured bacterium
GCAGCGCCGCGCAGTTCACCGAGGCGCGCGCCACGCTCAACGCCACCCAGGCCGACCTCGCCGAGGTGATGGAGAAGGACGCGCTCCTCGAAGCCGACGAGCAGGAGGCCCGCGCCAAGCTGCGCGCGCTCGCGGCGCGCCGCGCCGGGCTCCTCGCCGGTGCGGGTTGCACGGATGCCGCCGTCACCACGGACGGCACCGTCTCCGCCACGCTCACCGTCTGCGCGCTCGCCGCGGGCGTCGTCGAGCACCTCCATGTCTCGCAGGGCGGGCTCGCCGATGAATCGGGCGAGATCCTCTCCGTGGTGCAGCCCGAGCAGGTGCGCTTCCGTGCCCGCGCGCTGCAGGGCGACCTCGCGCGCCTGCGCGACGGCCTGCCGGCACGCATCGCGCCGCCGAGCACCGAGTTGGCCGCGGCGCTCGCCGCCATCGAGGGCACGCTCGCCATCGCGGCCACCGCCGATCCCGACGGACGCACGATCGACCTGATCGTCACCCCCGCATCGATCGCCGCGTGGACGCGCGCCGGCGTCGCCGCCAGCCTGGAGATCACGCTCGAGGGCGGTGCCACCGAGCTCGCCATCCCGCTCTCCGCCGTGGTGCGCGACGGCGCCAAGCCGATCGTCTTCCGCCGCGACCCCAAGAACCCCGACAAGGTCATCCGCATCGACGCCGACCTCGGCCTCGACGACGGCCGCTGGGTGGAGATCAAGAGCGGCGTGCGCGAGGGCGACGAGATCGTGCTCGCCGGCAACTACCAGCTCATGCTCGCCACGAGCGGTAGCGCCCCCAAGGGCGGACACTTCCACTCCGACGGCACCTTCCACGCGGAGGACCACTGAATGCTGTCGCGCCTCATCGGCTTCTCGCTGCGGCAGTCGTCGCTCGTCCTCGCGCTCGCGGGGCTCGTGGTGGTGCTCGCCGGCCTCAAGCTGCGCGACATGCCCGTGGATGTCTTCCCTGAGCTCAACGCACCCACCGTGGTGATCATGAGCGAGTCGCCCGGCTTCGCCGCCGACGAAGTCGAGCTCAATGTCACCTTTCCCATCGAGACGGCCGTCAACGGTCTCTCCGGCGCGCGCCGCGTGCGCTCGTCGAGCGCCACCAGCCTCTCCATCGTGTGGGTCGAGTTCGACTGGGGCACCGACATCTACCGCGCCCGGCAGCTGGTGAGCGAGCGGCTCTCCGCCGTGCGCGAGACGCTGCCCGACAATGTGCACAGCGAGATCACGCCCGTCACCAGCATCACCGGCGAGGTCATGCTCCTCGCGCTGAGCTCGCCCGACGGCCGCGCCTCGCCGCTCGCCGTGCGCGAGTACGCCGAGTTCACGCTGCGCAACCGCCTGCTCGCCGTGCCCGGCGTGGCGCAGGTGGTGGCGATCGGCGGCGAGCTGCCGCAGTACCAGGTCGAGGTGCGCCAGGAGCGCCTCGCCCGCCACGGCATCTCCATCGACGAGGTGGTCGAGGCCGCCCGCAGCGCCCACAGCACCGCGACCGCCGGCTACCTCGCGAACGTCGAGAATCAGGAACTGCCCATCCGCCAGATGGCGCGCGTGCGCAGCGCCGACGACATCGCGCGCACCCTCGTGCGCATGGATGACGGCGCCCCGATCACCATCGGCGATGTGGCCGATGTCCGCGTCGGACCCTCGCCCAAGCGCGGCACCGCCGCCGACCGCGGCGTGCCCGCCGTGGTGGTGAGCGTGCAGAAGACCCCCGGCACCAACACCCTCGAGCTCACGCGCCAGCTCGACCTCGCGCTCGACGGCCTCGAGAAGGCCATGCCCCAGGGCATCGTCCTCAACCGCGACCCGTTCCGCGCCGCGCGCTTCATCGACCGCGCCCTCGACAACGTCGTGCGCGTGCTGGTCGAGGCGAGCCTGATCGTCGCCATCATCATCATCCTCTTCCTGCTCGATGTGCGCGCCACGGTCATCACCCTCACCGCGCTGCCGCTCTCGCTCGCCGTGGCGCTGCTCGTGCTGTGGGCATGGGGCCTGTCGGTCAATGTCATGACGCTCGGCGGCCTCGCCGTCGCCATCGGCGAGCTCGTCGACGACGCCATCATCGATGTCGAGAACGTCCTCCGCCGCCTGCGCCTCAACGCGGCACTGCCCGCGGCCCAGCGCCGCGGCGTGACCGAGGTCGTCTACGAGGCCAGCAACGAGATCCGCTCGTCGGTGGTCTTCGCCACGGTCATCATCTGCATGGTGTTCGTGCCGCTGCTCTTCCTCGAGGGCCTGGAGGGACGGTTCTTCCAGCCGCTCGGCATCGCGTACATCGTGTCGATCCTCGCCTCGCTGGTGGTGGCGCTTTCGGTCACCCCCGCCATGTGCCGGCTGCTCTTCGCGCGCGCGTTCGAGCGCGCACACGCGGGCGGGGCGGCGGATGGTGCGGACGGTCACGGCGCGTTGTCCGACCATGGCGACAGCCGACTCGTGCGCTGGCTCAAGGCGCGCTACGAGCCGCTGCTGCGCGCGGCGATCGCGCGCCGGGTCACGGTCCTCGCGGGCACCATGGCGCTGGCGGCAGCGGCGCTCCTGTACGCGATGTCGTTCGGCACCTCGTTCCTTCCCACTTTCCGCGAGGGCACCTTCACCGTGTTCCTCATGGCGCCGCCCGGCACCTCGCTCGCGGAGAGCGACCGGCTCGCCCGCGGCGTGGAGCAGCGGCTCATCGGCATCGACGGCGTCTCGAGCGTCACCCGCCGCACCGGCCGCGCCGAACGCGACGAGCACGCGGAGCCCGTGAGCTTCTCGGAGATCGAGGTCACCATGAAGGCCAACGCGTCGGTCGACGCGGCGCGCGTCTCGATCGACCGGATCGTGTCCGATGTGCCCGGCATCAACACCATGATCGGCCAGCCGATCGAGCACCGCTTGTCGCACATCCTCTCGGGCACGCCCGCCGCGGTGGCCATCGACATCTTCGGCAACGACCTCGATGTGCTGCGCGGCGTGGCCAAGGAGGTCGAGTCCGCGCTCAAGTCGGTGCCCGGCACCCGCGATGTCAACGCCAACCGCGAGGTGCTCGTCACCTCGCTGCCCATTCGCTACCGCGCCCAGGACCTCGCCGCCGCGGGCCTCTCGCCCGCATCGGCCGCGCGGCAGGTGCAGCAGGCGCTGCACGGCGAGTCGGTGGCCGAGGTCAACCAGGGCGTGCAGCGTCTCGAGATCGTGGTGCGCCTGGCCGAGGACGACCGCGCCAGCATCGCCCAGGTGGGCGAGCTCATCCTGCGCGGCGAGGGCGGCGCGCTCGTTCGCCTGCGCGAGGTCGCCGACATCGGACCCGAGCGCACCAGCAACCTCATCGCCCGCGAGAACGCGCAGCGCAAGGCGATCGTGTCCACCAACATCGCCGATGGATACAACCTCGGCGACCTGGTGGCCGCCGTCCGCGCCAAGGTCGACCCGATCGTGGCGCGCGCCGGCTGCACCGTGCGCTACGGCGGCCAGTTCGAGGCGCAGCAGTCCGCCAGCCGCACCATCGTCAGCATGGGCGCCGTCGTGGCCGTGCTCATGTTCCTCATGCTCCAGGCCGCCACCGGGCGCGCGCGCACCGCGCTGCTCGTCATGCTCAACCTGCCGCTCGCCCTCATCGGCGGCATCGCGGCCATCGGCCTCACCGCGCCCGCGGGCACCACGCCCATCCTGTCGATCCCCAACATGGTGGGCTTCATCACGCTCTTCGGCATCGCGGTGCGCAACGGCATCCTGCTCGTCAACCACTACGCGCACCTCGAGCAGCACGAGGGCTGCGCGCCTGCCGAGGCCGTGGTGCGCGGCTCGCTCGAGCGGCTCGTGCCCATCCTCATGACCGCGCTCACCGCGGCGCTCGGGCTCATCCCGCTCGCCCTCTCCGGCAACAAGCCCGGCAGCGAGATCCTCGCGCCGCTCGCCATCGTCGTGCTCGGAGGACTCGTCTCGTCGACGGTCCTCAACCTCTTCGTCATCCCCGCGGGCCACGCGCTCGCCTTCCGCATCAAGGAGACACCGTGAACACGCTCAAGACCATCGCCATCGCCTCGTTCTATTCGCTCGCCATGCTGCCGCTCGCCTCGTGCGGCGAGGGTGGATCGGGTTCCGCATCCTCGACCGCCGGAAAGGCAGAGGACCATGGCCACGACCACGGGGATCACGACCATGCGGACCACGACCACGCTTCGGAAGGCATGTCTGGCCACAGCCACGGCGAGACCACCGAGCTCGGCGAGCAGGAGCTCGGCGGCTACAAGATCAAGGCGTCGCGCGACGGCGACGTGAAGGCCGGCGGCGATGTGCCCATCGACGTGTGGGTCACGGGCGGCGCCAAGATCGCGTCGGTCCGCTTCTGGATCGGCACCGAGGACGCCAAGGGCTCGCTCAAGGCCAAGGCCGAGATCGAGACCGACAACTGGCACACCCACGCCGAGGTCCCCAACCCGCTCCCGGCCGACTCCAAGCTCTGGGTCGAGATCGAGGCGGAAGGCGGCGCCAAGACCCTCGCCGGCTTCGCACTCTGAATCGGTGCCGCGCACGTGCCGTGCACCAACCGCGCACCTGCCTGGTCGACCAGGAAGGTGCGCGGCTCTGTTCCGTAGGTGCGGAACTTCGACGAGCGCATGACATTGCGCTCCTGTCGCCTGATGACAGGGAGGTGCCGTGTCCGCACGGTAGGTGCGCGGTCGGTGCACGGCACGTGCATGGCACCGGCGGCGTCAGAACGAGGCGGTCTTCGGCGCCCGCGGGAACGGGATCACATCGCGGATGTTCGCCATGCCCGTCGCGTAGATGATCGCGCGCTCGAACCCGAGGCCGAAGCCCGCGTGCGGCACCGTGCCGTACCGGCGCAGATCGCGGTACCACCAGTAGTCGGCCTTGTGCAGCCCCATCTCGTCCATGCGCGCGTCGAGCCGCTCGAGCCGCTCCTCGCGCTGCGAGCCGCCGACGATCTCGCCGATGCCGGGCGCGAGGATGTCCATCGCGGCGACGGTCTTCCCATCGTCGTTCTGGCGCATGTAGAACGCCTTGATGTCCTTCGGGTAGTTCATCACCGCGACGGGGCGCCCGATGTAGGTCTCGGTCAGCCAGCGCTCGTGCTCGCTCTGCATGTCGATGCCCCACTTGACGGGGTACTCGAACTTCACGCCCTTCTTGACCGCGTCCTCGAGCGCGGCGATCGCATCGGTGTAGTCGAGCTTCGCAAAGTCCGCGCTCACGAACTTCTCGAGGCGCTCGATGCAGCCCTTGTCGATCCGCTCGGCGAAGAACTTCATGTCGTCCATGCGTTCGGCGAGCAGCGCCTTGAACATGTACTTGAGCAGCTCCTCCGCGAGCTTCGCATCGGTGTGCAGGTCGGCGAACGCGATCTCCGGCTCGATCATCCAGAACTCGGCGAGGTGCCGCGACGTGTTCGAGTTCTCCGCGCGGAAGGTCGGCCCGAAGGTGTACACCTTCGACAGCGCCATGCACCAGGTCTCGACATTCAGCTGGCCCGACACGGTCAGGTTCGTCTCGCGCCCGAAGAAGTCCTGCGCGTAGTCGATCTTGCCCTCGGGGGTCTTCGGCATGTTCAGGAAGTCGAGCGTCGACACGCGGAACATCTGCCCCGCACCCTCGCAGTCGCTGCCGGTGATGATCGGCGTGTGCACCCACAGGAAGCCCTGCTCGTGGAAGAAGCGGTGCACCGCCATCGCCAGGCAGTGCCGCACGCGCGCGACCGCGCCGAAGGTGTTCGTGCGCGCGCGCAGGTGCGCGACCTCGCGCAGGTACTCGAACGAGTGCTGCTTGGGCGAGATCGGGTAGGTGTCGGGGTCGTCGACGAAGCCGTGCACCTTGACCGACTCGGCCTGGATCTCGACCGCCTGGCCCTTGCCCTGGCTCGCGACCACCGTGCCGGTGATCTCCACCGAGCAGCCCGCCGTGAGCTTCAGGACCTCCGACTCGTAGTTCGGGACCGTGTTCGGCACCACCGCCTGCACCGTGTCGAAGCACGAGCCGTCGGTGATGGCCACGAACGAGATGCCCGCCTTCGAGTCGCGTCGGGTGCGGACCCAAC
>CAIOCH010000428.1 GCA_903856525.1 uncultured bacterium
CGCGGACGCGTCTCCCGCAAGGGAGGTGTGAAAAGGACAGGAGCCTCCGCCGGGCTTGCCCGAGCGGAGGCTCCTGTCCTTTTCACACCGGAAAGCGGGAGACGGGATTCGAACCCGCGACATTCAGCTTGGGAAGCTGACGCTCTACCAACTGAGCTACACCCGCGTCGGACGCGACACTATAGCGACCCTCCCGCGACCCCGCGTGCGCAGAACCACAGTCAGGAAATCCCAGCGGAATCGGCACTTCCGCGCGTGGCCTCCTCGTGGGGCCAGTGCGCCGCGCCTCGTTCCCGCATCACGCCTTCTCGCCCAGCGCTTGAGCCACCGCGCGCTGGAACACCGCCTCCTCGGGGCGGACGCCCGTCCACTGCTCGAAGATCTGCATCGCCAGCTGCACCAGCATCTCCACGCCGTCGACGACCGGGCAGCCGTTTGCGCGCGCGGCCTCGAGGAACGGCGTGATGCGCGGGTTGGTGATCACATCGACCGCCAGGCATCCGCGGTCGACGGTGCTCCAGTCGACGGGCACCGGCTCGAGGTGCGGCGCGCAGCCGAGGTGCGTCGCATTCATGAGCATCGTCGTGCCCGCGGGCAGCCGCACGGGCGAGTCCCACCGCTGCCACACACACGGCACGCCCGACGCGGCGCGCACCCGCTCGGCCACCTCGCGGCCCTGTTCCTCGCGGCGGGTGACGAGCGTCATCTGCGCCGCGCCCGCCCACGCGAGCTCGACCGCCATCGCGCGGCCCGCGCCGCCGGCGCCGAGCATGACCACGCGCTGGCCCTTCAGCGGCGCGACCTTGGCGATCGCCTTCACCACGCCCTTGCCGTCGTTGTTGTGGCCGGTCAGGCGACCGTCCTTGATCGTGATGTAGTTGGCGGCGCCGATCGCGCGCACATCGTCGTCCACCTCGTCGAGCAGGGGCATGACCGCCACCTTCCACGGCACCGTGATGGCCATGCCGCGGTAGCCGAGCGGCCGCAGCGCCCGCACCGCGAGCGCGAGATCGGCCTCGTTCGCGATGTCGTTCTTCCAGAACTGCCAGTGCAGCCCGTGGTGCGCGTACACCGCGTCGAACATGCGGTCGATGGGGTTCTCCGCGACGGGGTGTCCGAGCATCCCCGTCATCTGCTTCTGCGGGGCGATCAACGGCGGCTGGGCGGTGGTCATGTCGTATGTGTACCCGAGGCAGTGCGAAGAGGGGTGCGTGGAGATCCGTTCGGATCCGCGCCTGGATCCGCGCGGGATCCTCGCGTCGATTCCCACATCGATCCCTGCATGGATCCCCACATGGATCCCCACATGGATCCCCACATGGATCCCCGCCGCGCTCAGCCCGTCCAGCCCGACAGCACCGCGGCCACATCCGCTGCGTCGACATCGCCGTCGCCGTCGACATCGGCTGTGCACGCGCCTTTGGGCGGACACGGCCCCCAGGCCGAGAGCACGGCGGCGATGTCCTGTGCGTTCACCGCGCCGTCGCCAGTGACGTCACCGGGCACGGACACCGTGGTCCGCGTGACCGAGATGTTGTCGAGCCGCATGGTGAAGTCGGTGAACCCGAAGACGAACCCGGGCTGCAGCGTGGTGAACGCCATCGCGTCGACGCCCGCCAGGATGTCGCGGAAGGTCGTCCCTGGCGGCAGGATCGGCTCGGCGTTCGGCGTCTCGGCGCCGTAGCCGCCCCAGCCCGCGGGCAGCGCCGTGGCGTTCGGGTCGAAGGTGACCGTGAAGGTGCGCCACGATCCCGAGTTCGCCTGCGAGATGGGTCCGAAGAGGAACCACACGCTCTTCCATGGATAGCCCGCGGGC
>CAIOCH010000429.1 GCA_903856525.1 uncultured bacterium
CACGCCGATCTCGCGCGCGAGCTCCTCCGGCGCAAGCGACCCGCCCTCGCGCTCATCGCGCGCCATGGACGCTCGTTCCGAGAGGTCGAGCACGAGCGTCACGAGATCGGCGCGCAGCGCGCGCCCGCTCACCACTTCGCCGGCAGCCGCCGCGATGTCGGTGCCGAAGATGCGCGCCAAGGCATCGCTCAACGCATAGTCGGCGCGCGGATCGATCGTGGGAATCAGGGCCTCCGCCGCCAGCATCTGCCTCCGCGTTGCATCCGACGATGCGTACACCGTCTGCGCCGGCAGCGCCTGGATGGTCGGGAGGCTGTAGCTCGCGCGGCGTGGCATGATCGCGGGCAACTTCGCGGTGCTTCAGGATCGATCGGCTTCCCCCGCACGCAGCCGGGGAAGCGCGGACTCTCGGACGGTCGGCATCAGTCTACGGTCTTGTACGCACGTCTCCGAGCCCAATGCGGTGCGGATGCGGGGCGCGGACGAAATCGATTGGATACCCGCGGTCGATGGCGGGGATGCCCGGGGCGATCCCTGTGCCCCGCGGGAGTCGGGATGTCTGTTCGCGGACCCCACGGCGGATGTTGCCTGCGGGATCGACCTTTGGCGAAACGGCGGGGAGAACGCCGCTCCCGGTCACCCCGCGGCCGCGTTGAGACGCGGGGACTCCACCACCGCACGGACGGGGGGCGCGACCTCGGAATCGAGCAGATTGGCCGTGATGGAGGTCGAGCGCGCGATGCGCGGATTGAGCCTCGTCAGCACTTCGTGGGGGATCATTCCTGCCTCGGCCGCCAAACGCGGCAGATGCGTGGGCGCGTGGATGTCGCGCGAGATGAGCTCCACCCCGCAGCCGATCCAGTCGTGGATGTCGCCACCGTGCAGGCCCGTCACGTCCACGGTGATCTGGTCCATGTTCACCGCACCCACCACGGGCGCGTGCGCCACACGGCCATCGGGCGTGCAGAGTCGGACACACAGTCCCGATCCGGACGGCGCGATGCGCCCCGTGGGATAGCCATCCGAGTAGCCGACCGGAACCAGCGCGATGGTGGAGGCACGCGGCGCGGTCCACCGGCCACCGTAGCCAACCGCAGTTCCCGCGGGAACCGACTTCGCCTGCACCACACTGGTGGACCAGCGCACCACGGGGCGAAGCTCCTCGCGCCCGATCACGGGATGCGGCGCCTCGAGCTCATCGAGCCCGTAGCCGAGCCACGCGAGGCCGAAGCGCACCATCGTGCGGTGGTAGCGCGCGTCGCGCGCCAGCGCGTAGGTGCTCGCCACATGCTGGTACACATCGGCGGGCATGACGCCGCGGCTCGCCTCGATCACGTGGTCGTACCGCTCGAGCTGCAGGGCCGTCGTGCGCGCGTCGCTTCGCGCGTGCGAGAAGTGCGCGAACACTCCGCGCAGCGACAGGTGCCCGCCGCGCGCGATCGCGCCGATGATGCGCACCGCCTCGTCGGGCAGCGCACCGCCACGGCTCATGCCCACATCGACCTCGACATGGACGGGAAGTTCCACTCCCAGCATGGCGGCGCACGCCTCGAGCGCAGCGAGGTTGGCCTCGTCATGCACCACGAGGTGCAGTTGTCCGGCGAGCATGAGGCGAACGAGCTCGTCCTCGCGCTCGATACGGGTGACCGGCATCAGTACGAGCACGGGCGTGGCGGCGTTGATCGCGGCAGCGGTCTCGATCGCCTGCCGCAGCGAGTACACCGCGAGCATGTCCGCTCCCGCACCCACCAGCCGTCGGGCCACGCGGGAGACACCCAAGCCATATGCATCGGCCTTCACGATCGGGCACAGCGCGCAGCCGGGTCCGACGGCGCGCCGGATGACCGACATGTTGTGGTCGATCGCGGAGAGGTCGATGTCGATCGTGCTCGTGTCCTGCATGGCGTCGTGCCCTTGCCGAGGTCGTGATTCCGCATCGGTGGGACCGATTCGGATGTGCCGTGTTCCGCGCTTGGGGCGCGCCCTGGGGGGAGGAGGCATCCTGCCGTACACCCTCTGGAGCCTGCATTTGTATCGACTTCCGAAAGGCTCTACCATCAGCGGTCAACACGAACGCCGACCCCCCGAACGAAGGTCGCAGAAAGATCCACGCTACCGTCCATGGAAGAGCATGCCCCCGCACCCCGCGCACCCGACACCAAGGCGGTCGACCGCAAGTCCGTCGGCACGAAGGCGGTCGACGCGAAGTCCGTCGATGCCAAGACCGTCGATGCCAAGTCCGTTGATGCCAAGTCCGTTGATAGCAAGGCCGTCGACACCAAGGCTGTCGACACCAAGGCTGTCGACACCAAGGCTGTCGACACCTTCGTCCTCGACAAGACCTTCGCCGACCTCGGCCTGCGGCCTGAGGTCCTCGAGGGGCTGACCAAGCGCGGCTTCAAGCACCCGACCCGCATCCAGGCCGCCCTCATCCCCGCCGCCCTCCAGGGCAAGGATGTGCTCGGTCAGGCCAAGACCGGAACCGGCAAGACGGCCGCGTTCGGCCTTCCCCTGCTCCAGATGCTCGACACGACCCACGGTTTCTCCGCGCTCGTGCTCGTGCCCACCCGCGAGCTGGCCATCCAGGTGGCCAAGGAGCTCCAGGAACTCGGCAGCTTTGCCAAGGTTTCGACGGTGGCCGTGTATGGCGGCCAGCCGATCCAGAAGCAGATACCGCTGCTCGAGAAGCGTCCGCCCATCATCGTCGGTACCCCCGGCCGCGTCATGGATCTCGCGGAGAGGAACCTCCTCCCCTTCCACGAGTTCCGCTTCGCGATCCTCGACGAGGTCGACCGGATGCTCGACATCGGCTTCCGCGACGATATCCGCAAGATCCTCGGCAAGCTCAAGAAGACGCCGCAGACCATCTTCGTGTCGGCGACCATCTCGCCCGACATCGAGAAGCTCGCGCGCAGCTACATGAAGGACCCCGAGAAGATCGTCACCTTCGAGAAGAGCCTGACGGTCTCGCAGGTCAAGCAGAGCTACTTCACGGTCGAGCGCTGGGACAAGCGGCGTCTGCTGCTGCATGTCCTGAAGAAGGAGAATCCCAGCCTGACGGTCGTGTTCTGCCGCACCAAGCGCGCGGTGGATGACGTGGCCGAGTACCTCAACAAGCACAAGATCGAGGCGGTCGCGATGCACGGCGACCTGTACCAGAAGAAGCGCGACGCGGTCATGGCGCGCCTGCGTACCGGCCAGCTCTCGGTGCTCGTCGCCAGCGATCTCGCCGCCCGCGGCCTCGATGTCGACGACATCACCCACGTGGTGAACTACGACGTGCCCGAGGATCCCGAGGTGTACATCCACCGCATCGGCCGCACCGCACGCGCGGGCCGCACGGGCGTGGCGTGGACCTTCGTGTCGCCTGACCAGGGCGAACTGCTCACCAACGTGGAGATGCTGGCCAACGTCGAGATCCCCAAGTCGGAGTACGACGACTTCAAGCCGGGCCCGGTGCCCTCCGATGTCGCCGCGATGCGAGAGCACGAGGCGAAGCGCAAGGAGGATGCGCAGTCAGCGCGCAACCGCAGCGCGGGGCCGGAGATCCCCGTTGCGGCGGCGGCGGTCGATACCTCGATGTTCCCCGATGGCATCGTGCCCGCGGCGCTGCCGGGCCGGCGGCTGGGTGGCCGCGTGCGCACTAGTAGGCGATGAGCCGGTTCGTGCGCATTTCCGCGGAGGTGCGCGACGCACTCGCATCGGGACGCCCGGTGGTGGCGCTCGAGACCGCGGCGGTCACCCACGGTCTGCCGCGTGAACCGCTGGCGACCATGCCTGGCTATCTCGCCGATCCCACCACGCCGGCGACGGTCCGCGCCTGCTTCGAGGGTGGAACGCCCGCGCACCTCGCGCTCGGACTCGCGCTGGCGGAGGCCGTGCGCGCCGAGGGTGCCGTGCCGGCCGTGGTCGGCCTCCTCCGCGGGCAGCTGGTGGTCGGACTCGACGACCGCGAGCTGCGAGAGCTCGCCTCGGCGCGAGATGTGGCCAAGATCGCAGCGCGCGATGCAGCGCTGGTCGCCGCGCGTGGCGGCTCCGGCGGCACCACCGTTGCGGGAACCTTGCTTGCATGCCGCTTTGCCAAACTGCCCGTGTTCGCCACGGGCGGCATCGGCGGCGTGCACCGGGGCTATGCCGAGCGCCCCGATATCTCGGCGGACCTCATGGCCATCCGCGAGACAGGCACGCTCGTGGTGACCGCGGGCGCCAAGTCCATCCTCGACCTGCCCGCGACCGTCGAGATGCTCGACACGCTCGGGGTGCCGCTCGTGGGGTTGCAGACGCCGTACTTTCCGCGCTTCCTATCCGCGGGCAACGCCGGCCTCAAGGTCAACACCGAGGCCGCCGACGAGGCGGATGCGGCGCGGCTCTTTGCCGCCCACCGCGCCATGCACGACGCACGGGGAATGCTCCTGTGCGTGCCGCCGCTCGCGAAGCACGCGCTACCGGCGGAGGTCATGGAGCGCGCGATCTCGCAAGGCCTGGCCGAATGCGCGCGCGAGGGCGCGACGGGGCCTGATGTCACCCCCATCCTGCTCGCGGCCGTCGCCCGCGCTTCGGGCGGAGCATCGCTCGCCACCAACCTGGCCGTGCTCATCCACAACGCGCGGGTGGGCGCGCGGGTGGCACTGCAACTCACCCAGTCCGCCTGACTTGACACGCACCCCCGGCTCTGTTTGACTACCGATGTCGAGGGGTTCACCCCGACGCTGATGACCACGCAGAGGGAGCTCGAGCCGCCATTCGATCGGTGCATGGCGCTCGGACAGGCTTTCCCGTTGGGCTCATCCGCGCTTTACGCCCAGTACATCACCGACTGCGATCCACCGCCGCCGTGCGGCATGGGAGTTGATTCGTACGCCTTTCGCGCGCGCGGGCAGTCGGACATTGGTTCCCAACGATGGCCGCAAAGAAGACCGTGACCAAGAAGGCCGCCTCTACGAAGGCGGCGACCAAGAAGGTGGCGACCTCGAAGGCGACGACCTCGAAGGCGACGACCTCGAAGGTGGCGACCTCGAAAGCGACGACCACACCGCCCGCCGCGAAGAAGGTGGCTTCCAAGGCGGCGACCAAGAAGGTGGCTGCCGTGAAGGCGCCCGCCAAGAAGCCGGCCAGCGCGAAGCTTGCGGATGCAACGGTCACCACGCCGAAGCTGTCCAAGCCCGCGGCCCCCACCCCAAAGGCGCGCGCAACCAAGACCACCCCTTCCACGGTGCCAGACTCCGCAGTGCTGACGTCCAGTGCGCCGGCATCCAGTTCGCCGGCATCCAGTTCGCCTGCATCCAAGGCGCCTGCATCCAAGGCGCCTGCATCCAAGGCGCCTGCATCCAAGGCGCCTGCATCCAAGGCGCCTGCATCCAAGGCGCCGGCATCCACAGCGCCACG
>CAIOCH010000430.1 GCA_903856525.1 uncultured bacterium
CATCATCTGCAACGGCTTCAAGGAAGACCGCTACATCGAGTTCGTCACCCTCGCGGCGAAGCTCGGCCGCACGATCATCCCCGTGATCGAGAACCTCGCCGAGCTCCGGCTCATCGTGAAGTACGCCGACAAGTACCAGATCCGCCCGAAGATCGGCGTGCGCGTGAACCTCGCGACGCCGGGCGCGGGCCGGTGGCGCCACAGCTCGGGCGTGAAGGCCAAGTTCGGCCTCTCGCTCACCGAGGTGCTCGAGGTGCTCGACTTCCTCAAGAGCCGCGGCATGGAGGACTGCCTCCAGCTCCTGCACTGCCACATGGGGTCGCAGATCCACGACATCCGCCAGGTCAGTTCGGGCGTCAACGAGCTCGCGCGCATCTACACCGAGCTCGCCAAGATGGGCGCCGGCATGCGCTACCTCGATGTCGGCGGCGGCCTGGGCATCGACTACGACGGCAGCCAGACCAACTTCGAGTTCTCGACGAACTACACCCTTCAGGAGTACGCCGCCAACGTGGTCTACAAGATCATGTCGGTCTGCGACGAGGAGAACGTCCCGCACCCGACGATCGTGACCGAGTCGGGCCGTGCGATGGTCGCGCAGCAGAGCGTGCTCGTGTTCGACGTGCTCGGTGCGAACCGGCTCGACCGGTTCACCGTGCCCGCCTCGCTCGAGGCGGTGACCAAGGACGAGCACGGCGAGGTGCCGCGTCCGATCGTCGACCTGTTCGAGGCGTACAACACGATCACCGAGCGCCGCCTGCTCGAGTGCTACCACGACGCGCTGCAGTCGCGCGACGAGGCGATGAACCTCTTCTCGGTGGGCTACCTGAGCCTCGAGCACCGCGCGCTCGCCGAGCGGATGTTCTGGGCGACCTGCGCCAAGGTCCGCGACAAGGCCAAGGACATGCCCAGCATGCCCGAGGAGCTCGAGGACCTCGAGGCGAACACCACCGACACCTACTTCTGCAACCTCTCGATCTTCCAGTCGCTGCCGGACATCTGGGCGATCAACCAGCTGTTCCCGATCATGCCGATCCACCGCCTCGACGAGCGCCCCGTGCGCAAGGCGACGATCGCCGACATGACCTGCGACTCCGACGGCAAGATCGACCGTTTCGTCGACGACCACGATGTGAAGAAGTTCGTGGAGCTCCACGACATCAAGGACGGCGACGAGTACTTCCTCGGCGCATTCCTCGTGGGCGCCTACCAGGAGACGCTCGGCGACCTGCACAACCTCTTCGGTGACACGCACGTGGCGCACATCCGCCTCGACGACAACGGCAACTGGTGGATCGACGAGATCGTCGAGGGCGACAGCGTGCGCGAGGTGCTGCAGTACGTGCAGTACGACGTGCACCGCCTCGGCCAGGCGATCCGCCACGAGTGCGAGCGCGCGGTGCGCGACAAGCACATGTCGGTGTCCGAGTCGAACGCCCTCGTGCGCAACTACGAGGCGGGTCTCGCGGGGTACACCTACCTCGAGACGGAGAACGGCGCGGCGATGTGAGCGAAGCGCCCGGTTCTGATCGCTTGACCCCCTGCTGAACACACGGCGCCCGCGCGAGCGGGCGCTGTTTTACTTGTCTCGATAATCGGTGGGGCTGCCTGCGATCCTTCGTGGGCGGGAGATATCGTCATGGGGGCTTGACGAGCAATGCGGCTCCGAGTTTTGTCGTATGGATCGTTTCTGCGACGAGGTCGGCGCGGTGCAGCGCCTCGAGGTAGGCGTCGATCGAGTACGGCGGATTTGTTAGGTTTGCGCGATGGTCCTGGAGTGCTCGCGCTGTGGTCGGCAGGCGGTTCAGCACGCATTCCGCCAGCAGTTCTTTCGGGCTCATTGTCGAGAGCCTGAGCGGATGAAGTGTTCGGCTTGGGAATCCTCGTCGATCGAGAGTGCAGATCACCGAGGCCCGCGCTGAGATGGCCGCGGCGAGGACATGGGCGTCGTTCGGATCGGGAAGGGGCGGCAGTTTGAGCCGCGGCAGAAGGTCAGGCACGAGCCCATCGGGAAACTCCGTGCGGAAGCGGTCTCGCACGGCAAGGAGCTTCGATCGGGCAATCTCCGGACGAGCACGAAGCACGCTTTCGATTCACTCCATCTCAATGGTGCGTGACCATCGGATGCGGATGGCGCCCTCGATGGCGAGATGCCGAAAGACATTTCTTGTGAACGACCGATGCCAGACGCATGAGTCGACGAGGACGATCGGCGCGAGGTGTTCGTCGCAATTCGAAGAGCCGAAACCACGTCTTCCTTTCCCCTTCATGTTCAGCTCCGTTTCTTCGACTGTGGTGCATTGCGCTGACCTGATCGAAACTGCGGCGATCCGACGCGACCGCTGATTCGCTTCCATTCCGCCAGCGAGATCGGGTCGGTGGAGTTGTGTAGCCCCCATTCCTGCTCGAGCCTTGTGGACTCCATCGCGTGCGCGACCCTAGCAGCGTGCTCTGCTTGCGCGTAGGCGTTGAAGTCGTAGATTCGCACCCGGCGGTGCTTGCCCACCCTGCGCGCGGGCAGCCGGCCCTCGTCGATCGCCTTGATGATCGTGGGACGCGAGACCCGCAGCGCGGCTGCGGCCTCCTGCGTGGTGAGCTCGTCGTTCGGATCGCGGCCGACGATGAGGTAGGGGATCGGCGCCTCATCGGCATGCGTGTGGACGACGAGCTCCACGCGATGCCCGCGGGCGTGCGCGTCGAGCGCGTCTGCCAGCAGATCCGCGACGGCATCGGGAAGCGGCAGCGGACTCCGCGCCCGAGGGATCGTGATGCCCACGGACTTTCCCGCCGCGCGCGCTCGGCGGATGGGTTCACTCGCCCGCACGGCAGGCGCTGCGTCGGCGGGGCGGGTACGGGAGGCGGCGTGCTTGATGCTGCGTGCCATGAATGCAATATACGCAGCAAACGAAGCAAACGCAAGTCAATGTCGGAAATCGCGACTGGATCCGATCGCGCGCTGCTTCAACTCACCAACCGCAGCACATCGCGGAGCTCGTCCGCCGCATCACCGCCCTCGGCCTCGAGCAGCTCCATCATGCGTACGCGCAGGCGCCGCGTCACGCCGCGCACGAGATCCGCCATCTGCTGCCGTCCGAGACCGAGCTCGGGCTCGAGCTCCGCGTAACCGCGCCCGTCGATCGCATGGCGGCGGAACACCGTCCACGCGCGGTCGCGGCCCTCCGCAAGCAGATGGCCTCGACCGAATCAAACGCATCGGAGAGCAAGGCCAGCGCCCAGCCCCGTCA
>CAIOCH010000431.1 GCA_903856525.1 uncultured bacterium
CCACTGCTTGCCATCGTCATTGCGCTCGCGATCGTGCATGCGCTCCTCAGGGTGCGTGCGCGGGTACCTCGGGCCCAGCATCGTGGACTGGCGGTGAGGAAAGCGCCGATACAGCTGGTCGCGCCCAGCGCGGATGCCGGAACTGCATCCACGCCGGAGGAGGCGCTCGCGCGGCTGCGGGAGCGCGCGATGTGTGCGGAGGCGAAACAGTGAGCACCCTCACCCGGATCACCATCGATGTGCCAGGCAGCCCCACTGTCCTGCTGATCGGGCGCGGTGCGATCGGGCAGGTGGCGGACGTGCTCGCGGGCGCCTCGGTCGCCGTGCGTGATCGGCGGGTGCTGCTTGTGGTCGACGGCAACGTGATGGCCGTCGGCGCGCGCATCGACCAATCCCTGCGCACGGCGGGTGCGCACACGGCGACCGTGCGCCTGACCGCCACGGAACTCGGCAAATCGGTGGCTTCGGTCGAGTCGATCTGGCACGCCGCGCTCGCACACGGACTTGGGCGAACGGGGCTCATCCTCGCGATCGGCGGGGGCATCATTGGCGATCTTGCGGGCTTTGCGGCGGCAACGTTTCTTCGCGGGGTCGAGTGTGTCCAGGTTCCCACCACGCTCCTGGCCATGGTCGACGCTGCGATCGGCGGCAAGACAGGCATCAACCTGCCGCTTCCCGGCGGCGGGCTCGGCAAGAACCTCGCAGGTGCGTTCTTGCAGCCGCGGCTCGCCATCGCCGACCCTGACGTGCTGTCCACGCTGCCTGCACGCGAGCTGCGGGCGGGGCTCGCGGAGTGCATCAAGCACGCGGTCATTGCCGGTCTCCCGCACTTCGAGTTCCTGGAGCGCCGCATCGAGTTGCTCGCGGCGGGCGATCCCATGGCGCTCGGTGAGCTCATCCCGCTGTCGGCCGCAGTGAAGGCCGGCATCGTGGCGCGCGATCCGCTCGAGCGCGGCGAACGCGCCGTTCTCAATCTCGGGCATACCTTCGGTCACGCGATCGAGACCATGCCGGGGGCGGATCTGCTGCACGGAGAGGCCGTGGCCATTGGCATGGTGGCGGCGTGCCGGTGCGCCGTCGTGCGCGGGCTCCTGGCCGTAGCCGATGCCGATCGCATCGAGCGCCTGATCGAGAGGGCAGGGCTGCCGACGAGGCTTCCGTCCAGCCTGTCTGCCCCGGAGAGCGCTGGAGAGATCCGCCGCCGCATGGGGTTCGACAAGAAGGTCGACGGCGAGGGGCTTCGCCTGATCCTGCCGCACGCCGTTGGTGATGTGCGCATCGTGGCCATCCCGCCCGCCGCGGATCGGCGGCCGGACGGCCACCCCGACGATGATGACGGCGTGCAAGCGGGCATCGCCGCGATCGCCTCCGCGCGGTAGGACTTCAAAAATTCCGCGTTCGACTGGCCGCGCACCGATAACAACCGCCATGCGCGTTGTAGCGATCGTGAATCAGAAGGGTGGCTGTGGCAAGACCACAACCGCAGTCAATCTCGCCGCGGTCATGGCGCGTGACGGAGTCCGCACGCTGCTGGTGGACATGGATCCGCAGTCGCACTGCGCCGCGGGCCTCGGTGTGCCCGACCAGCGCATCGAGCGCACGATCGCCGACGCGATGCTCAGCGAGCAGCCGCACCGGCAGCGGTCCGAGGAATTCGTGTGGGAGGTTGGCCGCAACCTGCACCTCGCGCCATCGAGCGTGGCGCTCTCGCTGCTCGAGGCGCCCAACGGACCACTCGCCGCGCGTTTCGACCGCGATCGCCGTCTCGCGCGAGTGCTCGCCGCGTGGAGGAATGACTTCGATTGGTGCGTGATCGATTGTCCGCCCACCATCGGCCTCCTGACCTTCAACGCGCTGCGCGCTTGTGACCTCGTGCTGATTCCGGTCGAGACGGGCTTCTTCAGCCTCAAGGGTGCCGAGAAGCAGATCCAGACCATCGAGGCGGTCGTCGGGCGGTTTGGCCGCGACATCCCGTTCCGCCTGCTGCCGACGCTCGTGAACGAGCGGCGCGCGCTGTCGCGCGATGTCGTCGATGCCCTCGCGCGCCGCTGCCCCGAGGCGCTGCTGCCGATCGCCATCCGCGAGCACGAGGAGCTGCGGGATGCAGCGAGCTACGGTCAGTCCATCACGGAGTTCGCTCCCGGCTCCGATGCCGAGCGGGATTTCGAGGCGCTCGCCTCGTGGCTTCGCGCGCATGCGCCCGAGACGCGCGTTCTCGAGGACTTCGTTGCCGACGCGGTGCCCATGGTCGAGGCGTTCCGCGTCGAATGCCCCGCACCTGCCGCCGAGGCGGCTCCGGCAACCGCGGAGGCGGCGATGTCCGGTACCGCGTTCGCGGCTGCGCCCGTCGCGCCCGCTCCGGTGGCCGCCGCAGTGACGGCGCCGCCGCGCGAGTCCTCCGACGGGGGCCGTGCCGCCGACGTCGCGTCGCGACTCCGCGCGCTCAACGAGCGCACGCGGCAGGGCGGCTCGGGTACGGGCATGATCGGCGGTGGCTACGGTCCGCGCGCCCTGGCCGACGGTACCGTGGTCTTCTCGCAGCCGTTCTCGCGTCGCGCCATGTCGGTCGTCGGCGAGTTCAACGGGTGGAACCCCCGCGCCACTCCGTTCATCGAAAGCGCCGACCAGCGTCGGCTCGAGGCAACGGTGCGTCTGCCTTCGGGTA
>CAIOCH010000432.1 GCA_903856525.1 uncultured bacterium
GCGCCGCCTGCATCGTGACCATGCACGAGCCGTCGCGGGAAATGAGGATCCCCGAGGATCTCGCGACCGCGGTCGATGCGGTCCGCAGGCTCCACCGCGCGGGAATCGCGCATGGCGACATCAAGCCGGCGCACATCCGGATCCGCGAGGACGGCTCCGTGATGCTCATCGACTTCGGCACCGCGACACCCGCCACGGTGGCGTCGCGCGAGCGTGACCTCCGGCGCCTGCTGGAGATGGCGGTGCTCGGAGCACGATCACCACGCGCGCAGTGGCTTCTGCGCGCCGCGCGGGCCTGCCGCGGAAGCGCCGCGTCCGCGGCCGCGCTTCGCCTGGCGTCGCCATGGTGGAGGCGACGCGCCGCGCTTCGCGGATGCGTGGCGGCGGTCCTCCTGGCTGTCCTCGTGGCGGGTCTCGCAGCGGGCTGGCAGGCATGGCGGGCTTCGACGCGGCAAGCGGACGCCTTTGCCGCGCTCGCAGCGACGGGCAGGCTGGTGGATGCGACCGTGGATTCGAGCGGCAGGCTCATCGGCCTCCGGCTCGATGTGCCCGAGATGGCCGCGCTGTATTCGGACTCCCCGGGTAGAACCATCCTGATCAGCCGGATCCGCTTCGACTCCGACGGCGGCCTGACGATTTTCGATGTCGATGGGCATCCGATGTCACGGTGAGTCCGCACTGTTCCTTTGTCCATGAAAGGAGGCACACATGCCTCAGATGAAGGACAAGAGACGCACGCTGCTGGGTTGGACGGGCGGAGCTGCCGTCGTGGTGCTGGGCGCACTTGCGGTCGCAGCGCCCGTCACGCGAGTCGACAACGGGAACCGTGCAGTGGTCGTGTCCGCACACGGCGATTTCACCGCACCGCGGGAGACGTTGGACGCGGTGAAGTGGCTCTCCGACCGAGGACGCACCAACGGATTCCGGTTCAACGCGGACCGTGAGATCACGCACCTCCGGCTCATGCTCGAACCGGCCGAGGGAACCGTGCTTCCCGTGGGCGGTTTCCACGCGCAGGCCGTGCGTTTCGACGAGGCCGGCCGCGTGTGCCTCATCGCTTCCGCGGATTCGGAGGCGGACGGACTCGGCACCGATTGGACGCAGGACTCCTCGGATCCGCGCTACTGGTTCGCGGCGATCGGGGATGACTGCCCGCTCGGCATCGACTCCGCGACGCTCGAAGTCTCCCGCGCGTGCCACCGGTAGGGGCGACACCATCCGCGGATGGACGGCGATACGCCGGCCGGGAACATCGCCCCGGCCGGCGGTCGCGTACGCTTTGATCCGCACCCACCGATCCATGGAGCGACCCATCGACAACTCCGATGCGGACACTGCCCGCGGCGCCGATCCGCCGCGCGGAGCGACGAGAGATGAGACCCCGGGCGATGAAACCACGAGCATCGAGGCCGCGCGGGCGCAGGTCGCGGCGCGACTGCTCGCGCACCAGCCGACGCTGCTCGCCTTCATCCGCCGGAAACTTGGCCATGCCGCCGCGAGCGAGCGAAGCGCCGAGGATGTCTTCTCGACGACGCTGCGCCGGAGCGACGCGCTCGTCCGGGCGAACGCGCTGCTCGCCGATCTGCCGGACTCCGCGCTGATGGCGCTCGCCGCGACCATCTCGCACCGTGCGATCCTCGAGTCGAGCCGGCGGGCGGATCGCACCCGGCGCATCCATGACGCGGCGGCGGAACGATCCCGCGCGCGGGACGGCGCCGCCGGGTCGACTCCGCGGGACGGCGCCTCGGATCTCCCGGATGCCATTCGTGCGGAGTTGTCGCAGGACGATCTCGCGGTCCTCGTGCTCCGGCTCGACGACCGCAACTGGAGCGCCATCGCCGCGGCCCTCGGGACGACGCCTGCCGGAGCCCATCGGCGGTACTACCGGGCGCTGAAGGCGCTCATGTCCGCCACCGCTGTTCGCGACGCATGCGACCCGTCGACCCGCCCGCCGCCGACGCGTTAGTATCGCGCCATGTCCGAAGCGGAGATCATCACCGGCGCCCGCGCCTTCCTGCGCGCGAACCTCACCGGCACCATCGGGTTCGACGAGGAGTTCATCCCCATCAAGCTGGTGGTTGCGCCCGATGGCGCGCTGGTCGCGCCCGTGATGGTGGCGATGCTGCGCGCGCTGGATGTGGTCGTGTTCCTGCCCGAGGAGGACGATGCGGCGATGCAGCTGCAGGTCACCCTCGAGGAGATCGAGGACAAGGGCGAGCACGCCGCGCTCTGCGACCGCTGGCGCATCTACCACGGCGAGCCCGAGGACGTGCGCTGGGCGCGCTTCTCGATCGACGCGGCGAAGTTCGACGGGCGCATGTTCGACGGCCTGGCGCTCATGGAGCCGAACCCGCTCGCCGAGGCCGAGGCGCGCATCTGCCGCCGGGTCAACGCCGAGATGCGCGAGCTCCTCAAGCAGGCATGTCTGCGCACGGCCGAGGTCGAGATCGAGGATCCGCGGCTGGTCGGCGTCGATCCCCTGGGGTTCGATGTGCGCGGGCGCTTTGACGTGGTCCGGCTCGACGCCGACCCCGAGATCGTCGACGAGGCGGACGCCTTCGCCGCGCTCGAGGAGCTGGCGACCGGCGGCGAAGACGCGACCGATGCGCCGCCCGCAGGGTGAAACGCGGCCTTTCGGCGGGTATCCTCTCGGGAGCGCGCTGCATCCGCAGCCGGGCAACCGAGGTGCACCATGGGCATGACCGAAGGCGACAAGAAGTATTCCGGCAGTCTCAATCACGCGATGATCGATGGCCCCGAGGGCCACGCCGCGCAGGAGTACGCCAACCACTTCGGCGAGCCCGGCCGCGACGACATCACGAAGGTGTACATCCGGCAGCGGTACGACGGCTACACCGCCGAGAACCAGCAGAGCTGGCAGACGCTGTACGACCGCCAGATGGCGTACCTGCCCGAGCACGCGTCGGAGGTCTACCTGCGCGGCGCGCGCGCGATCAACCTGGTGCGCGACCACATCCCCTACCTCGAGGGGCCGAAGAGCGTGAACCACTTCCTCGCGCCGCTCACGGGCTGGCAGAGCCGTGCGGTGCCGGGATACCTGCCGGCGAAGGCGTTCTTCGCGTGCCTCGCGCGGCGCGAGTTCCCGACGACGGTGGTGATCCGCCCGAAGGAGTCGCTCGACTACCTGCCCGAGCCCGACATCTTCCACGACATCTTCGGGCACGTGCCGCTGCACGCCGATCCCGTGTTCGCCGACTTCCTGCAGACCTACGGCAAGGCGGCGCTGCTCACGGACGATCCGTACCACACCGAGCGGCTCGCGCGGCTGTTCTGGTTCACGGTGGAGTTCGGGCTCATCCGCGAGGGCGGCAAGGTCAAGCTGTACGGATCCGGCCTGATCTCGAGCCCCGGCGAGTCGAAGCACGCGCTCACGAGCGACAAGGTCGACCGCAGGCCGTTCGACCTCGACACGGTGTGCGACACGGGCTTCGAGATCGACCACTACCAGCCGATCCTGTACGTGCTCGAGAGCTTCGAGCAGCTGCGCGACGCGATGAACAGCTATGCGACGCGGCTGATCGATTCGGCTGGAAAAACGGCCGTGCACGCGTGAATGCGCGCGGAAGGTCCGAGATAACTTTAGGATAATCCGCGATGCGATCGTGATTTATCCTAAAGCGTGGGTATGCTCCCGGCATGTCCTCCCTTGTGCCTCGGTCGATCGGCCCGCTGGTTTTGCGCTCTGCGGCGACGTTTCCCGCAGTTGGAATCGTGGGGCCGCGGCAGAGCGGAAAGTCGTCGCTGGTTCGGAGCCTGTTTCCCGGACACAGGCTCGCCGTGATGGAGTCGCCCGACGTGCTGCGCGCGGCGATGCAGGATCCACGCGGGTTCCTCGATTCGTTCGAGGCGAATGACGGCGCCGTGCTTGACGAGATCCAGCGTGCGCCCGAGATCCTGTCGTACCTGCTCGAGTACATCGACCGCGATCTGCGTGCGGGGCGACGCATGGGGCGGTGGATCCTGACGGGATCGGAGAGCCTCATGCTCTCGCAGCGCATCACCCAGTCGCTTGCGGGGCGCATCGCCATGCACGAGGTGCTGCCGATGGACGCGCTGGAGCTCGCGGAGTTTCCCGCACGCCGCGGTGATCCGCGGCAATCGCTCGCGCGCGCCGTCGTCCAGGGCGGCTATCCCGCGCTCAAGGCGGAGCGCCCCGACCGCTCGACCTGGTTCGACGCGTATGTGACCACCTACATCGAGCGCGACGTGCGCAACATCCTGCGCGTGGGCGATCTCTCGAACTTCCAGCGCTTCCTCGCGCTCTGCGCCGGACGCACGGGACAGCTGGTGAATCTCGCGCAGCTCGGCGCCGACGCCGGGATCGCGCAGAGCACCGCGCGCGCATGGATGTCGGTGCTCGAGGCCACCTACATCGTCAGGCTCATCCCCGGCTGGTACGGCAACATCAACAAGCGGCTGGTGAAGGCGCCCAAGCTGCATTTCGTCGACACGGGGCTCGCGTGCGCGCTGCTGGGGATCACCGACGAGAGCATGCTCGAGATGCATCCGCTGCGCGGCGCGCTCGTCGAGTCGTGGGTAGCCGGCGAGCTGCTCAAGGCGCAGGCAGTGCGCGGGCTGCGCGCACGCATCTTCCACTGGCGCGATCAGAACGCGGCGGAGGCCGATCTCGTGGTCGATCTCAACGGGAAACTCACGGTCATCGAGGTCAAGAGCGCGCGGACCGTGCAGCCCGACTGGGCGCGCGCGCTCGAGCGCATGACGAACGCGCTGCCCGCTGGCACGCCGGTTGAGCGCGTGATCGTGCACGGCGGCGGCGATGACATGCCGGCCTTGCCGGGCACGACGCTCGTGCCGTGGTCACGTGTGGCGGAGTTTGCGCGGGGAGTGTTCGGGGGCAAGCCCGACGCAGCGGCGCCGAAGTCCCCCGCCAAGCGGGTCGTCGTCAAGAAGGCACGAAAGACCCAGAAGAAGAGCGCCCCGCCGAAATCGACGGGGCGCGGAGTCGTGCGAAAGACCGCGAAGAAGGCCGGCCGCGCGAAGCGGTGATCAGGGACAGGGGCCCCAGGTGGAGAGCACCTCCGCGAGGTCGCCTCCATCGATGGAACCATCCGCATTGAGATCGCCGACACAGGTTTTGGTGTCGGGTACTCCGATCGCGTGGTAACCGCCGCAGGAAATGAACCGCCAGGGACCCGCGGCCGAGGGCGGCGCCGGATTGGTAAAGACCTCGTTCCACTGACCCCATGCGCGAACGGAACCGTCCTCAAGCAGAACCATGGTCACGTTGCTGTGTTCTCCCGATATCGCAACCACATTGGTGAGACCCGTCGGCACGTTCAGCTGTCCGAACTCATTTCGGCCCCAGCACACAACGGTACGGTCCGACTTGAGTGCGATGGAATGCCATGCACCTGCAACGATCTGCGCGACACCTGAAAGCCCCGCTGGGACGATGCTGGCTCCAAATCCATCATTTCCCCACGCAACGACCGTGCCATCGGCTCGACGTGCCAGTGCGTGACTGTTACCACCGCTCGTCTCAACCACATTCGCCAGCTGCTTTGGCAGCGTAGTCTGGCCCTGGCCGTTCCATCCCCATGCATGCACCAGGCCATCCGCAGTCACTGCGAGTGTGAACTCGTCACCCGTTCCGATCGCTCGAATCACGGGGAGCGTTGCAGGCACAGCGCACTGTCCACGCGAGTTCGCTCCCCAGCAGAAAACGCGACCGCTCTGCGACAGTGCAACCGAGTGCTGCCAGCTGGCACTCACCTGCCGAACGGGTCCTGCAATGGTGGGAACATCCGTTTGCCCCGCGGAGTTCCAGCCCCATGCGAACACGCGCCCCGTTGCATCAATCGCAAGCGAGTGATAGAGGCCAGCTGAAATCTGAACTGGGGTTCTCAGCGCCGGCGGAAAGACCGCCTGTCCCTCGTTGCTGCGGCCCCACGCGATGATCGTGCTCGACTGCGCGAGTGTCGTACCGGTTACCAGAGCCGTGGCCGCGGCAGCTTCGATTGAGAACAACCTCATGTGCTTCTCCTTTGCCGGACCGCCGACAGGCGACACGGGCGATGCGAGAAAGGCTGCAAGCACGACGAGGGGTGCGAAAAACCAACCCAGCGCGAGCAGATACTCCCGGTTGCGGCGAATTGACGCCTTGCCCTCGACCGACCTCCCCAACCGCATCCACTGCTCATCGCTGTACTTGCGCCAGCCGCTCACGGCCCCACCAGCCTCTGCACGTCGGCGACCGCCTCGTCCATCTCGGACTCCGAGACACCCTCGAGCGCGAGCAGCCACTTCATCCAGTCGCGGACCTTGGCCTGGGCGAGGCGGGCGGCGGGACGCGCGCTCTCCTCGCGGAGACCCATTTCGCGGGCGGCCTGTTCGTAGGTGACGCCGTCGAGGAAGTGCCGCTCGAAGACGCGCCAGGCGTGGCCGCGGCCGGCCGACTCGAGCTCGTTGCGGGCGCGATCGCAGGCCTCGCCGAGGACGCTGCGGGCCCATGCGCGCTCGAGCTCGCGGAAGGCGCGGCTTTCCTCGGGCGCTGCGAGCGCGTCGCCGCCCTGCTCGTACATGGCGTCGAGCGACGCGCCGTCGCGGCGATCGCGGCGCAGGCGGGCGCGGCGCTCCTCGCGCAGGTAGAGCAGCATGCCGTTCGCGAGGAATCGCCGCAGCGGCATCGCGCTCTCGAACCACTTGACGAGGTATCCGTCGCGCACCAGCCGGCTGGCGAAGAAGCCGTTGACGAGCGCCTCGGCGTCGTCGAGCCAGCCGAGGCTCGAGCCCTTGGCGTAGATGCGCAGTGGCTCGGCGTAGCGCGCCATGACGCGCGCGCGGAGCTCGGCGGCGATGCCCGAGTCGCGCGGCGCCTCCATGACCCGCGTCGCGAGCCAGGTCCATTCGGTCGAGGGAAAGTGGTCGTAGTCGGACTCGGGCATGGGGCGGGCACCGCGCGGCGCGGGTCGGGAAGAGAGGCCCGCGGGGGGCGGAGCGGCGTGTATCCTTGCAGAAACGGCGTGAAGTTGACCAACTCGCCGTGGCCGTGCGCGGTCGCCCCGCGGGCGAGCCGACGGCCGCATGACAGTGCGTACACTGCGCGGCCCATGGCAAAGAAGCCCACATCTAAGTCGACCGCGAAGCCCGCGACTTCCCCCGCCGCCACCGACGCCGGACTGCTCGGTGTTCCACTCAAGGTGTATGCCGCGCGGCGCGAGCGCGTGCTCGGTGCGCTCAAGGACTCGGTCGCGCTCGTGTTCGCAGGCGACATGGATGCCAGCATCCACGGCGACTTCCGCTCGCATCCCCACTTCCAGTATCTCACGGGCGTCGTCGACGAGCCGGGCGCGATCCTGCTGTTCGACCCGCTGAATCCCGTCGAGGCGCGGCGCGTGATCCTGTTCCTCAAGCCGCTCAACCCCGAGCTCGAGAAGTGGGACGGCTTCCGCGAGGAGATCTCGTCGAAGCTGAAGGCCAAGTACGGCATGGGCACGATCATGCGCACGACGGCGTTCGCGCGCTTTCTGCTCGAGGCGACCAAGCGCGCCAAGCGGTTCGCGCTGCTGCATCCGCTGGCTGCGCACACGGCGCCGGTGTCGCCGGACCTCGATGTGTTCCGCAAGAGCGGCGAGCGCATTCCCGGATCGTCGTTCGTGGACCACACGCAGCTGCTGGCCGTCATGCGCGCGGCGAAGGACACCCACGAGCTCGCGCTCATGCAGCAGGCGGCCGACATCACGGCCAAGGGATACGACGCGGTGCTGGGGGGCCTCAAGCCGGGCATCACCGAGTTCGATGTGCAGGAGCTCGCCGAGCACGGCTACCGCGCGAACGGCTCGCGCAAGCCCGCGTACCACACGATCGCGGGCGGTGCGTTCAACGCGACGGTGCTGCACTATCACGGCAACCGCGAGCCGCTCAGGGACGGCGAGGTGATCCTGCTCGATTCGGGCGCGGAGTACATGGGCTACGCGTGCGATGTGACGCGCACCTTTCCCGTGGGCGGCAAGTTCACGGCGCGGCAGCGCGAGATCTACGAGATCGTGCTCGAGGCGCAGCTCGCGGCGATCGCCGCGACCAAGGCGGGCACGACCTTCGCCGCGATCGACAAGGCCGCGCGCGATGTCATCACCAAGGCCGGCTACGGCGACGCGTTCTTCCACGGCTGCGGCCACCACCTCGGCCTCGAGGTGCACGACATCACGCCCGAGGGGCCGATCCCCGAGAACGCGGTGATCACGATCGAGCCGGGCATCTATCTCCCCGACGAGAAGCTCGGCGTACGTATCGAGGACGACATCCTGGTGACCAAGAAGTCCGGCGGCGTGAACCTCACGGCGGCGATCCCCAAGACGGTCGCCGAGATCGAGCGCGCCATGCGGCGCTGAGCGCTCCTCACGCGGTCTTGACCGAATCCACACGCCGCGGCGGGTTTGCCATCGCATCATTCCCTCGATGCACGGACGCAGGGAATCGGAAGCCTCACGCACACAGCCACTTGGGACGCCATCGGGAGTCCAGCGGGGATTCCCGCCGGGATCTCCGGTCGGATCGCCCCTGGGCAAGGTCCTGCTGCTGACAGGCTCCGTGGGCGCGGGCCACACCCGCGCCGCGGAGGCGCTGGCGGAGGCGATCCTGCACAGCCACTCGGCGCGCTCGGCGCGGGTGGTGGATGTGCTGGAGCATGCGCGGCCGCTGTTTCGCGCGGCCTACCGCGACGCGTATGTGGGACTTATCGAGCGTGCGCCCGCGGTCATCGGCTGGATCTACCGCACGAGCGACACGACGCGCGGCGGCGGTGCGCGGCGGCTGGTGCAGCGCCACGCACTCGCGGAACTGCGGGCACTCGTACGCCGCGAACGGCCCGACACGATCGTGTGCACGCACTTCCTTGCCGCGGAACTGGTCTCCGGCATGGTCGAGCGCGGCGAGTGGACCGGCTCGTTCGCCGTGGTCGTGACGGACCTCGACGCGCACGCGATGTGGGCTGTGTGCCCGCGCGCCGACCGCTGGTATGTGGCGCTCGACGAGACGGTGGAGATCCTCGCGGGCAAGGGCGTGCCGCGCGAGCGCATGCTGGTCACGGGCATTCCGATCTCAGGCGCGTTCTCGGCGCGGCTGCCCGCTGCGCCCGAGCTGCGCGCGCGGTTCAAGCTCCCTGCGGCGCTTCCGATGGTGCTCGTGTCGGGTGGCGGCGTTGGCATCGCGCGGCTGTCGGACACGCTCGCGTCGCTGCTCGACATGCCCGTCGCGTGCAGCGTGGCGCTCGTATGCGGACGGAACGAGCGGCTGCGCGCCGAGGCGGAGGCGCTACTCGCGCGACGGCCGACGGATCGCGGGCGCTGCGCCGTGCTCGGCTTCACCGACCGCATGCACGAACTCATGCGCGCGGCGGACCTCTCGATCGGCAAGCCAGGCGGACTCACGAGCAGCGAGGCCCTTGCATGCGCGCTGCCGATGGCGATCGTGCATCCCGTTCCCGGCCAGGAGGAGCGCAACAGCGACCACCTGCTCGAGTGGGGTGCGGCGATCCGGCTGAATTCGCCCGAGACCGTGGGCTGGCGCGTGGCGGCGCTGCTGTCGGACCGTGCGCGGCTCGACGCGATGCGCGCGGCGGCGCGGGCGCGGGCTCGCCCGTTCGCGGCGGACGCGATCGTGGAGGATCTGCGCAGGATGCGCACACCCGCGGCATCTGCGGCGAACTTCACGCCACGGCTTGCCGCGGAAGGTGCGCCAGAGGCGGCAGCGGGCATCCCCGCTGCCGCGATGTCGATGCCGTCGGGCGGTTGAAGCGGTGCGTCACCCGAGCGCGTTCGCGCACAGCAGGAACAGCGACCAGGCGACGGGTACGGCGCTGAGCGCGACCGCGCCGACCGCGAGCACGATGGCCGCACGGTGACGCAGGCGCGCCAGCACCTCGCACACGATGACCACCCAGGTCATGAGCGCGAACTTGAAGGCGATCGCGCCCTGCATGCCCCACATGTCGATGACGAGCGCGGCCACGGGATTGACCTCGATGCCGCCGCGCTGCAGGATCTTGGCGGTGAGCATGATGTCGAGGCTGGAGACGAGCACCAGCCACGCGTAGGCGTTCTGGAAGTGCATCTCGGGCACGCGCGCGAAGCCGAGCGGATCGCGCGCGAACGCCGTGCCGCACTCGGGGCATGCGTCGGGCCGGCGCACCTCGCGCGCACCCACCGTGAAGCCGCACTGCGCACAGCGCTCGTATCGCTCCGCGCGGCGGCGGCGGAATTCGCGCGGCGCGACCAGCGCGATCCACGAACAGGTGGTCCAGAACAGCACATCGAGCGCGAGTCCGACCGCAAGCGGACGCAGCGGCACGAGCACCGATTCGCCGCCCTGCACGCCGAGCACGAGCGCGTGGCGGTACAGCGGCATGCCCTCGTGCCCGAGGCGCCCGCCCTCGCGGTGCCAGAGTTCGGCGGCGAACGCGCGAAATGGCCAGCCCGTGAGCTGCGTGTCGATGCGGTCCCATGAACCGTACTCGTCGCGGGCGGGCTCGAGCCGCACCGACCACGAGGGCGTGTGCGTGATGGCGCGGCGCAGGTTCCAGTCGTCGTAGGTCTGCAGCGGCTCCGTGGGCCAGTCGACGCGTCCATCGGGCGCGCGCTGCGACGGAAAGGCGACGTAGAGATCGGCGAGGGCCGTGCGGCGAACGGTGACGCCGGCGCCGAGCTCGGGCGTGGTGTGGACCGCATGCGGACGGACGAGGTACCAATCGACGGGCCGCGCCGACATGGGACCGACCCCACGCGATGCGAGCGCGAGCGGGAGCGCCCATGCGAGCACGAGCGTCACCACGCAGCCGACCGCGGCGTGCGGCCAGAGGCGGCGGAACCGTGGTCGCCAGGCGCGGGGCGCGGTGGGCTCCCGTCCGTGCGGATCCATGCGCGCACTATCGCAGGGCGGCGCGATTGTGCAACGCGATGCGGGCACGTGCGCGTGGGTTGGGCAGCGTCCCGATCAAACGGCGCCCACCCGCCGAGCCTGTCGCGGCGGGTGGGCGCATGTCCGCGCGCTGTCCGTGCAGCGCGGGATTCGGTGGATGGACTCAGCGACGGCGGCGGCCGGCGAGACCCGCGAGGCCAACGAGGGCGAGCACGCCCGGCGCGGGGACAGCGAGCGCGGTGCCGATCGAGGCGGTGTCGCCGCCCGAAGTGAAGCCGACCTGCGTGCCGATGGTGCCGACGGTGCTCACGACCGCGGTGTACGCGGCATCGAGCACGCCCGAGGAATCCCAGCCGTAGAAGAAGCTCGAACCGCTGGTGGCGGCGCCGAAGCTCACCTGGCTGAGGATGCTGGAGGACGCATCGAACAGGCAGGCGCCATCGCCGCCCGAC
>CAIOCH010000433.1 GCA_903856525.1 uncultured bacterium
AACGGCATCCCCTGCTCGTCGTGGCCCCACGGCGACGACTCCTCGGTGCGCTTGGGCGGGCCGAAGCCGGCGCGCGTGATGCAGAGCGGCACGAGCACGCGCTCGGTGAGGAGCGCCTCGTACTCCGTGCCCGCCGCGACCTCGAGCATGTGGCCAGCGATGGCGTATCCCTGGTTCGAGTAGAGCGGCGTACCCACCGCCACGGCGGGCGTGCGGCCGAACATGTCGTCGAGGAACGCCGCCCGGCACGCGCGCGGCGTGTCCGTGCAGCCCCAGGCCTTGCGCCATGCGGTCTCGAACGGCTCCTTTGGGGCGCCGCCGCGGTGCCGCAGCAGCTGCTCGAGCGTCACGGCGCGCCAACCGTCGTTCATGCGCGGGAACGCAGCGCCCAGCACCTCGCCCACGGTCGAGTCCCAGCGCAGGGCGCCGTCGGCCACCAGCACCGCGGCCAGCGTGGCGGTGAAGGCCTTGGTGCACGAGCCGAGGTGCATGCGGTCCTCCGCGGCGAGCGTCTCGGGCGCACCCTTGCGGCGGATTCCCGCGGCGCCGATGTCGCGCACGCCCTCCTTGCCCACGACCGCGCACACGAGGCCCTGCACCAGATGCCGTTCGCGCGTCTCGCGGGCGATGGCGGCGGCGGATAGATGGGCTCCATCCTGGGGCGCGAGCGCGAGCAGCGCGCACGAGATCATGACCAGGGCGACACGCATGGCGGGAGCATACGCTGCGCCCGTGTCCGATCCTTCGCTACCGCCGCCGTCGACTCCGCCCACCGCGCGCCAGCGCGCCGACGGCATCGTGCGCATCGGCACGCGCACGCTTCTCCGCTTCGCCCGCGAAGACGATGGTCCCGACTTCATCGCCATGCTCGAGCGCTCGCGCGCGCACCTCGCGCCGTGGATGCCGCGCACGGCGCGTGGATCGGAGTCGAGCCTGACCAACCGCTTCCAGCGCATGCTCCTGCCGCAGTCCGACGACGGGCACCGCCTGCGGCTGCTCGTATGCGCGGCCGACGACCGACGCATGGTGGGCGTGGTGAGCCTCGGCGGCATCGCGCCCTGGCCGAGCCTCGACTGCCACACGGGGTACTGGATTGCCGCCGGCGAAACGGGGCAAGGGCTCATGCGCGACGCCGTGGCTGCGCTGGTCGACCATGCGTTCGAGGATCGCTGCCTGCACCGCGTGGCTGCCAACATCCTGCCCGCGAACCGGCGATCGCTGGCCCTCGTGCGGGCACTCGGCTTCGCGCGCGAGGGCGTGCTCCGCGGCTTGATCGAGATCGACGGTGCCTGGCGCGACCACGAATGCTGGGCGGTGCTGTCCACCGAGTGGCGCGGGGGCAGGCTCGATCGCTCGGCGAATGCGCCGAAGAAGCGCTCACCGCGGACCCTGGGGCGTAGTGGGCGCTGATAACCGCGGCAGGTACCTTCGGGAAAGGACGCGATCGGGCACGGAGCGCGCAGGGAGGCTCACGCAGCGCTTGCGAACATCCGATGTTTGCCCTACGCTTCCCGCCCCGCCGCGGGCTTTGCGCGTCGGTCGTCAGCACATATGGGCCTGTAGCTCAATTGGGAGAGCGCTTCCATGGCATGGAAGAGGTCGTCGGTTCGAGCCCGATCAGGTCCACTCAGACAAACGCCGCGCGTCGCATGACTTGCGGCGTTTGTCGTTTTCCCGTTTGCGGATCTCCGCGGGGTTCCGCCGAAACGGTGGTTCGATGGCTTGCAGCACATGGGCGCAGGGAGCTTCAGGCCCCGACGATGCCGCGCTCGTCCCTGAGAGACCGACCTTCGGCTTCCGACGGAGGTTCGCGAGCTGTCAGGCGACCGGCGTCGAACCACCGTGAGCGGCTCCGTCCGGGGTCTCCCGCGGATTCGCCCACACGGCTGATGTCAGATTCCGTGCTGCGTTTTTCTGACAGCAGACTTCCGACGAAGCGGTCCGCGCCACCTCCTGCGGACGGATGAGACCGCCGCAACGATGCGGCATCGGAGCTCTGGGCACGTCACTGGGAACAGTGAAGCGGACTCGATCCTGCCGGAGCGAGGCATCGAAGGAACTGAACTCACGAGTCTCGTCCGTGCCTTGCGGGAATCCGGGGCCGGAGTGGACGGTCATCGCGGTGCCGCCCCTGCATGCGTACTCCCGTTCCGCCTCCGCCTTCTCGCCGAACACCGCCTCGTCGGTCGTGCCGGCCGATACCGGTGGTGATCTCGCTCAGCCACGTTCCGCCACGCACGCTTCCGTGACTCGGCAAAACGTCGCCGACTGCTGGAGCCCAAGACTCCCACTGCGAGAGCACCACGGCGAAATCAACGCCGTCGACGCGACCGTCGCATGGGTCCGTGGCGACGACGCCTCCGTTTCAGTCGGAGTCTCAGGGAGATTGTGTCAGATTCCGTGCTGCGTTTTTCTGACAGTACGCTCGGGGCATGTATCGCCTTCCAGACCTCATCCTTGACCTCATCGATGGCCGGTTCGGCGGTCCCGGAGCGGTGGTGACGCCGAAGGACTTCCTCGAGCTCGCACGTCGCGACGCGATCGACCAGGCGCTTTGCCGAATGGCTCGGACGGGCACGCTCGAGCGGATTGGCCGTGGCCTGTACCACTTTCCGCGGGTGGATCCGTCCCGAGGGATCTCGTTGCCGCCGGACCCCGATCTCGTCGCCGCAGCCATCGGCCGCCAGACCGGCAGCGCGGTCGTTCCGACGAGCGCCCCGCTCTCGCGTCAGCTGGGATTGTCCGCGCAGAACCCCGCCAGGCCTGCGTACGAGACCACAGGCCGCAGCCGCGTGGTGCGCGTGGGAAAGCAGACCATTCGCCTCAAGCGTGTCTCGGCGCGGCGGATTCCGAACGCCACACCGTTCGTAGTGCGTGCACTGGGGGTGCTGCGCGAGGCGGGACCGGAGCCGGGCGAGGCGACCATTGCCGCGGTGCGCGCGCTGCTGACGGCCGAGGAGCGAGCAGAGCTCCTGAAGCACGCGAGATACGAAACCTCATGGCTTGCCGCCGCGGCGATGCGGGTCGCGGGGTGAGCGGTGCATGGCTCCGTGCTGATACGAACGGAGCTTGCGGATCTTGACGCCAAGCCGTCCGCACAGACGGAATCTGCGCTGCTCAATCCCCCTACGACTCGTATCTCACCGTCGGTGGTGCCGCGACTCCGACGAACACCACCAGCGCCGAACAACCAGAGGCGCGTTGGTATGACGAACAGTACCGCCACGGACGTACGGCTCGGCGGTGCGGTCCGCGACCGGCATCACCTTCTGCCCCTCCCTGGGAGCCATGGCGCTGTTCGCGCTGCTCGGAGTGAAGGGCTCGCGAAGGCGATGAAGGCCCGAACCGTCGTGGGTGCGCCGCCAAAATCGGAATGCGCGGCGGCCACGGGCGATCGGGCGCTGGCGATACGCGTGAGTCCTGGGATTGGAGGTCGCGGAGGCACCGGCTGGTACTCCCACGAAATCGCCGTCGGGGCTGATGTCAGATTCCGTGCTGCACTTTTCTGACATCAGAATTGTGACTGCGCGCGGAACACCTGCGGGACGGCTTCGGATCACTCCACCGCGCGGGTGAACTCGAAGCGCAGGCCGTCGAACAGGCCGCGGTCGCCGAGCTTGAGCTCGGGGATCACGAGCAGCGCCATGAAGCTGAGGGTCATGAACGGCGCGCGCAGCGGCGAGCCGAGCGATCTGGCTTTGGCCGACAGCGCCGCGTACCGCTCGGCCACGACCTCGGCCGGAAGATCGCTCATCAGCCCCGCGATGGGCAACGGAAGCACCTCGATCGACGCGCCATCGGCGACCGCGAGCCCGCCGCGCGCGGCGAACACCGCGTTCACGGCCGCTGCAAGCTCTTCGCGCGATCCGCCAACCGCGACGACGTTGTGGCAGTCGTGGGCCACGCTCGAGGCGATGGCGCCCCGCGAGAGTCCGATTCCCTGGATGAACGCCGTCGCGATGGGTGCGGGCGCGTAGCGGTTGACGACCGCGATCAGCAGCGTGTCGCACGCGGGATCGGGCTCGATCGCGCCCGCGCGGGCGTCGAGCGTGATCCGCCGCGACTTGGTGACCAGCTGGCCGTCCTCGGCCACGATCGCGCGCACGGACACGGACCCGCCAGCCTCCGCGGGAGCACGCATCACGAAGTCGTCGGCCGCGACGCGCGCCTCGCGGAACGTGTTCGGCGTGCGCGACGCGCGCGCGGGCACGAGCACGCGCCCGTGCTCGGCCACGACCTCGCCGCCGATCCACACGCGCTCGACCGTGAACCGCTCGAGCGAGTCGACGAGCACGAAGTCGGCGCGATCGCCCTGCTGCAGCAGCCCGCACGGCAGGCCGTAGTGCCGCACGGGGTGCAGCGTGGCCGCGCGCAGCGCCGCCATCGCCGGTACGCCATGCGCGACCGCGCGCGCGAGCACGCGGTCGAGGTGGCCGACGAGCAGGTCGTCGGGATGCGCGTCATCGGTCGAGAACATGCACGCATCGGGTCGCTCGAGGAGCAGCGGCCACAGCGCCTCGAAGTTGCGCGCCGCGCTGCCCTCGCGAATGAGGATCCGCGCACCCAGTGCCGCCTTCTCGCGCGCCTCGTCGAGGGCGACGCACTCATGGTCGGTCTCGACGCCGCGCGCGAAGTAGGCGCGCGCCTGCTCGCCGCGAAGCCCGGGCGCGTGCCCGTCCACGCGCTTGCCGCGCGCCTTCGCCGCCGCGA
The DNA here is from genome assembly GCA_903856525.1 of uncultured bacterium. Lineage (GTDB taxonomy): Bacteria > Planctomycetota > Phycisphaerae > Phycisphaerales > SM1A02 > QWPT01. The sequence continues at coordinate 4,711 of CAIOCH010000433.1, forward strand.
TCTTGGCCAGCACCTCTGCCTCGCCCGCGATCGCGCCCGGCCAGTTCATCATCTCGGCCAGGTACGGCACCCGCGGGTCGTCGAGCAACCGCGCGCAGGCGGCTGCGTCGAGCGTCGCTCCCGCCGTCTCGAACCCCGTCGCGGGCACGCACGATGGACAGCCGAACCAGCAGGTGAACGGCGAGCCTGCGATGTCGTCGAGCATGAAGCGCACGCCCGCCTCGCCGAGCACGTTGGCGATCTCGTGCGGATCGCTCACGCTCGCGACGGTGCCATGCCGCATCGCCACCCGCGCGAACTCCCACGGCGGCAGCATGCTGCTCTCGACATGCACATGTGCGTCCACGAATCCCGGAACCAGCACGCCGGGCGCGACCGCGGCGCGCGCGGGGCCGACCGCCTCGATGCGTCCATCACGGACCTCGATGGTCGCCGGACGCACGGTGCCGCCGACGACATCGGCGACCAGGTGATGGAGCGTGAAGCGGTCCAGGGCCGCAGCGTACCGCGCCGGCGCCGCCGTCAAACGACCGCAACGCCCTTGACCCGCGCGAACAGCAGGAAGATCGGCAGCACGAGCGCCATGTACGAGATGCCCGCCACGACGACCGCGACCATTCCGCCGAGGATCGCCGTCCACCACCGCTCCGCGAGCGTCTGCCGGATCACCCAGACGAAGTACGCGAGTATGAGGATCAAGCAGAGCGTGTAGGCGCTCGCGAAGACGGCTGCGCCGAAGGACGCGAGCGCGAAGACGGGCGTGACGAGCAGCGTCTGCAGTCCGAGGACATAGAGATTGATGGTCAGGTGCTCGGCGAATGTGTAGCCGCGCGCAGGGAAGAGCAGGCGCGTCGCCAGGGCGATCAGCGGTGCCGCGAGCATCAGGAGCGGCTGGCCGAAGCGCTGGGAGAACTCGTTCCAGAGCTCGACCGCTCGCTCCTCGTCGGCGCTCACGCCTGCTGAAAGTGCGGCGGCGGGTCGCGGTGGCCTACGAAACGGGTAGACCTCGCCCTGCATCTTGCGGCAGGGCGAGGTCCATCTCGCAGATGGCTCTGAACCAGAGAGCGCCCGCGTGACTCGGTCACCAACCGTTCATGGTGCCGCTCGTGCGGCTCTCGATCTGCCCGATGCCGATCGTGCCTTGCATGCCCGCACCCTGGATGTACATCTGGATGTCACGCATGTCGACCCAGCCGTCGCGGTTGAGGTCGGCGACGCCGAGATGCCCGTAGCCCGTGCGACGCAGTTCCTTCACGCTGATCCGGTCGCGCGGGGTCGGAGCGTCCGCATTCGGCGTGCACGTCTCGCCCGAGGCGAAGAAGTTCAGCGCGATGTAGCCGAAGT
>CAIOCH010000434.1 GCA_903856525.1 uncultured bacterium
CTCAATGCGTGGGGACCGTGCCCCCAGTGAACTCAGGACGCCTTCGCGATCCAGTTCTCGACCGCAAGGCCGTCGACCCGAGCGAACGCGCGGGTGTTCCCGGTGACGAGCGTGGTGCGTAGCGCGAGCGCGTGTCCCGCGATGAGCGTGTCGAGCGGGCCGATCGGGGCTCCGCGCGATGCGAGCGTCGCGCGGGTCTTGGCGTAGCTCGCGGCCGCCCGTTCGTCGAAGGGAACAACCTGCAGGCTGGCGCAGAACCGAACGACCCGGGTGGCGTTCGCAGCCGAATCGGCGGAGCGTGCGGCGCCCGTCAAGAGCTCGCCGACGGTGATCGCGGAGATGCACACATCCTCGAGCCCGAGCTGGGCGAGTTTCTCGACGGCACGCGGAGCCCTGCCTCGCAGCAGTTCGACGCAGCAGTCCGTGTCGAGCATGTACTTCACTTCATCCTCCCCCTCGAAACCATGACGCGTGTCTGTGGCTACGCGGACTTCCGCTGGCGCTTCACGGGTGCCTTCGACGCGCGTTCAGCTGCGCCCTTCTTGCGGTACACGCGGGTTCGCACAGCGCCTTGAACGGGGGTTCGCACAGGGGCAGGCGTGGGATCGAGGGCCGCGAGGTCGCGCTCCGAGCCATCCTGCGCGGGCCGCCTGAAGTCGTCGCTCACGGATCCGACCGCCGACTGGAAGAGGTCCCACGCCTCGTCCTTCGGATAGATGACGACCATCGAGCCGATCCGCGCGACGCAGACGTCGGGCTTCTCGAACCGGTACTCGGCCGGCAGCCGGACGGCCTGGCTTGCGCCGTTCATGAAGATGCGGGTTGCATGCATGGTGCTTCTCCCGTAGTTGCTGGCGTATATACGCAAGTATAGACACCCGCGCCGCGCGCCCAAACGGAAAGTCGGCACTTTGCGCACGATCGACGCCGCGGCGCCGCGTCTCACCTCACCGCGCCAGCAGCCCCAGCGCCTCGCGCCACTCGAGGTAGCGGTACGGCACGCCGAGTCGCTCGTGCAGCGCGAGCGTCTCGCGGTGGGTCGCCTCGTAGAGCTCACTCTGCCAGTCGGCGGCGAGTCCGTCGGCGCCCTTGTCGCAGAAGAAGATCCGGCAGCCGAGCGGGCGCTCCTCGTGCTCGCCGCACATCCCGGCGCGCAGATACGGGCAGTCGCCGCGCGAGCGGGCGTCGTCGACCTCGAGGATGCGCAGGGGGTTCGCCGCACGCGCCGCACGCGCAGCATCGATGCGGGCGACGACGAACGCCGCCTCGAGCCCGGACAGGTACATCCGGTGCCCGTACTCCTCGAAGCGGCAGCACGCGCCCGACGCCAGGCAGATCGGACGCCGCACGCGCACGACCTCCGCGACACGGAGCCGCTGCCCCTCGAAGAACGCGGCGGTCTCGGAATGCAGCGCGGCGCGGCGCCAGGCGGCGATGTCGGCGGGGTCGGACACGGGACGGCGCAGCGTACCTGAGCCGCCGCGACGGCAGGAAAAGAAGCAGGGCCCGGCGTTGGCCGGGCCCTGCGGATCAACTGCTTCGCGTGCTTGGTCGGACGATCACTCGTCCGCGCCGGTCACGCCTTCCTGGCC
>CAIOCH010000435.1 GCA_903856525.1 uncultured bacterium
CTGCGGCGCACCCGAGGCGCAGAAGATGCCGCCACCCTCCGCAGACGCGACATTGTTCTCGATCACGCAGTCGACGATGGCTGGTGACGCTTGCACCAGCTTGATTCCGGCGCCGTCCGCTGCGACTCCGTTGCGGAAGGTGAGACCCTCGAGACGCACACCCAGCAGGGAGATGTTGCTGAGCAGTGCGGCGCGCTGGCTTCCGCCTCCGTCGACGAACGTCACGTCCCGACCGCCGATCGATCGGATCGTGAGGCTGCGGCCATTGATCTGGAATGCCGGCCACGTGCCGGGCGAAACCTGGATCACCACGCCATCCGGGGCGGCGTTGATGGCCGCGTGGATCGACTGGTAGCCCGTGCCGCCCACGACGAACTCGCACTCGTCGGGCGAACCCGAACCGTCGAGATCGGTGGAGGAACCCGCCGCGATGTCGCACGAGTCGGGCACGCCGTTCGTGTTGCAGTCGCTGGCGCTGCCATCCGCGATCTCGCAGGAGTCGATCCTGCTGTTCAGGTTGCAGTCGACGGCGGTGCCCGCAGCAAGCTCGCACGCGTCGAGCACGCTGTTGGTGTTGCAGTCGGCGGCTGATCTATCGGCGATCTCGCAGGAGTCGATCCTGCCGTTGGAGTTGCAGTCGACGGCGCTGCCGCTCGCGAGTTCACAGGAGTCGAGGACCCCGTTCAAGTTGCAGTCGGATCCAGAGCCGTTCGCGATCTCACAGGAGTCGATCTGGTTGTTTCCGTTGCAGTCGGCGACGGGGCGGGTGTGCACCATGGAGTGCGTGCCGCCCGCGGCGATCTTGATCACGTCGACCGCGTTTGCGGGCACCGAAGACTGGCCGAATGCGTTCCAGCCCCAGGCGACGACGGTTCCGTTCGACTTGAGGGCCAGTGTGTGCTGTCCGGAACCCGCCGCGATGGCGACGACGTTGTTGAGACCGCCGGGGAGGCTGGTCTGCCCGAACAGCGAGGAGCCCCACACGGCGACGGTTCCGTTGGTGCGGAGTCCCACCGTGTGATAGCAGCCCGCTGCAATCGATTGGAGCGTTCCGACATTCGCCGGCGTGTTGCACTGTCCGAAGTTGTTGAGCCCCCATGCGACGATGGTGCCGTTGGAGCGACGGCCCACGGAGTGCGCGCCGCCCAACGCGAGCTGGGCGGCGGGTCCAAGGGCGGCAGGTACGTTGCACTCGCCGTCGATGTTGCGACCCCAGAGCAGGAGCGATCCATCGGCGCGGCGCACGCCACTGTGGTTGGCGCCCGCCGAGATCTGGACCACCGTGCCGGAGATGGTGGGCACGTTGCACTGGCCGAAGCCGTTGTAGCCCCATGCGCGGACGGTTCCCGACGTGGTGAGCGCGAGGTTGTGGTCGCAGCCCGCCACGATGTCCTGCACGGTCGGGAGATCGGACGGAACGGTCGCCTGGCCGAAGGTGTTCTGCCCCCACGCCACGACCGTGCCGTTGGCCTTGAGCGCGAGCGAGTGATCGCAACCGGTTGCGATCGCCATGGGACGGCCGATGCCCGCCGGGACATTCAGCTGCCCGAGGCCTGCATCGCCGAACGCGATGATGTTGCCCGACAGTTCGCATGAGTCGGGAATGCCGTTGGCGTTGCAGTCGCTCTCGCTGAGCGACAAGATCTCGTCGGCATCGCAGATGCCGTTGCGGTTGCAGTCCTGGCTGAAGGTGTTGCCTCCGAGGTCCACGATGGCGCCGATCACGTTCGCAGGTTCGTTCAGGCAGAACCTCGTGCCCTGGAAACGGAACGCCAGCGTGCCGCCGATGCGGGTGAACGCCGCGTCCGGGGCCGTGTTGGACTCGACGGTGCAGCCCACGACCGGAAGGTCCGAGCCCGTCGCCCCGTACCAGAGCAGCGCACCGCCTTCGAGGGTCGCCGTATTGTTGCGGAACACGCACTCGGTCAGGCTGACGCTCGTCAGCGGACCGTTGTCCCAGTTCACGACGTGAAGGGCGCCGCCATTCTGCGCCGTGTTGCCGACCATCGTGTTGCGGCGGAAATCCACGGTGCCGCCGAATCCGAGCTGCGCACCACCCGAGTTCTGAACCGCCTCGTTGCCCTCGAAGTAGCAGTCCGCGATGGCCCCCGTGAACGAGATCGCGTAGAGGCCGCCACCGAAGTTGCTGGCGTTGTCGATGAAGCGGCAGTTGCGGACGTCGCCCGACACATTGTCGAGGAAGAGACCGCCGCCCACCCGTGTGTCGAACGCACTGCTGCCGACGGTGCCGTCGCGGAACGTGAATCCATCGATCACGAACCCGTTCGCAGCCGATGTGCGCACCGCGATGATCGAGGTCGTGAGACCCGCGCCCGACAGGATGGTCTGCTCCGCGCCCGCGATGGACACGAGTTCGACCGCCTTGCTGTTGAGCAGCACCGGCGCCGAGTAGGTGCCGGGTCCGACGCGGATGGTCGTGCCATTCGGCGCCGCGCTGATCGCCGCGGGAATCGTCGCGAAGCCCGTGCCTCCGACGACCCATTCTCCCGGGCACTCGTCGGGTACGCCATTGCCGTTCAGGTCGGTCGAGGTTTCCGCCAGGATGTCGCAGGAGTCCGGCTTGCCGTTGCCGTTGCAGTCGGCCGCGCCCGCGGCGATGTCGCAGGAATCAAGCCGGCCGTTGTTGTCGCAGTCGGTCGAGCCCGACGCGAGATCGCACGAGTCGGGCCTGCCGTTGCCATTGCAGTCGATCGCCGGGTTGGATGCGATCTCGCACGCATCGATGGCGCCGTTGTCGTTGCAGTCGTCTGCCCCCTGGGTTCGGACGAGCGAGAAGGTCCCGCCCGCGCTCACCTGAGCGACACCCGAGAGCCCGCTCGGGACAGTGGTCTGACCGAATGCGTTCCAGCCCCAGGCCACGACCGAACCGTCCGACTTGAGCGCCAGCGTGTGCTGGCCCGAGCCGGCCGCGATGTCGATGACACCCGTGAGTCCTGCAGGCACCGTCGTCTGTCCGAACAGGGTGGAGCCCCAGGCCCTGACGGTGCCGTTCGTCCGCAGTCCGACGGTGTGGTAGCAGCCTGCCGCGACGGCGCGCAGCGTGCCCACGTCCGCAGGCACGTTGGTCTGGCCGAAGTTGTTGAGCCCCCAGCATGCGACGGTGCCGTTGGCGCGGAGACCGACGGAGTGCGCGCCACCGAGGGCGAACGTCGCCACGGGCCCGAGGCTCGCGGGAATGTTGCACTCGCCGTCGGTGTTGCGTCCCCAGAGCACGAGGCTGCCATCAGACTTGCGCACACCCGAGTGGTTCGCACCCGCGGCGATCTGCGCGATACCTCCGTTGGCGGCGCTCGGGATGTTGCACTGGTTGAACGCGTTGTAGCCCCACGCGTGGAGCGTGCCGCCCGTGCTCAGCGCGAGACTATGGTCGCATCCCGCGGCGATCTGCGCCAGAGTGCCCAGACCGGAGGGCGCCGACAGCTGGCCGAAGGAGTTCGAACCCCAGGCGGCCAGAGTGCCGTCGTTCCGGATGGCGAGCGCATGGTTGCAGCCCGCACTCACCTTCAACGCCGCGCCGAGCGCGGCCGGGACAGTCGACTGACCGTTCGCATTCTCGCCCCACGCGACCGCGCGGCTGAGCTGGCAGCTATCGGGGAAGCCGTCACTATCGCAGTCAGCCACCGATTTGGCCGCGATCTCGTCTGCGTCGCAGATACCGTTGCCGTTGCAGTCCTGGCTGAAGGTATTGCCGCCCTTGTCGAGCAGCGGGGCGTCCACGTTCCCGCCGTTGTTCAGGCAGAAGCGCGAGTCCTTGATCGCGAAACGGAAGGTCGCCGACGCAGACTCCGCCGCGCGGGCGAACACGGAGCCGGTGGATGTGTTTGACTCGACGGTGCAACCGCTGATGGCGAGGTCGCCTCCGGGGCCCGCGTACCAGACCAGCGCGCCGCCGTAGCGCACGGCGCTGTTCCCGCGGAAGGTGGAGTTGCGGATGGTCGCGATGGTGACCGGTCCCTCGAACCACTGCACGACCGCAACGGCACCGCCGTCCATGCCTGCCGTGTTGGAGAGGTACTGGTTCCCCGCGAGGTCCACGGTGCCACCGAAGCCAACCTGCACGGCGCCGGGGCCGACCGTTCCGTGATTGCCCTCGAACACGCAGTCGTGGATGTTTCCCGAGAGGTCGTAGGCGTAGATCGCGCCGCCGTATGCGGCCGAGTTGTTGAGGAACCGGCAGTTGAGGATGTCGGCTCTCGTCTGGATGCAGACGATTGCGCCACCCAGGCGTGTGCCGAACTCGGCCGTGCCCACGGGGCCGTCCCGCAGCGTGAATCCATCGATGACGGTTCCGTTGGCGGCGGCGCTGCGAATCGTGATGATCGAAGCGTCAAGCCCCGTGCCCGAGAGGATGGTCTGGGCAGCACCTGCCGTCGACTTGAGTTTGATTGGCTTGGTGGTGAGGGAGATGGCGCCGGTGTAGGTACCTGGCCCGACATCGATCTGGGCATCCGCGGGGGCCGCGTTCACCGCGGCCTGGATGGTCGCGAATCCCGATCCGCCCACCACGAACTCGCCCGGGCACTCGTCGAGAATCCCGTTGCCGTTCAGGTCGGTGGATGTACCAGCCGCGAGATCGCAGGTGTCGAGCTTTCCGTTGCCGTTGCAGTCGCTGCCCATGCCCATGGCGATGTCACAGACATCGAGACGGCCGTTGCCGTTGCAGTCGAAGGCGGAACCGGAAGCCAGCTCGCATGCATCGAGCTGGTTGTTGGCGTTGCAGTCGGACGCGATGCCACTGGCGATGTCGCAGGAGTCGGGAAGTCCGTTCCCGTTGCAATCGGGAGTGCCCGCGATCAGGTCGCAGGAATCGGGCTTGCCGTTGCCATTGCAGTCGGTCTGCGTGCCATTGGCGATCTCGCACGAGTCGATGGCGCCGTTGGCGTTGCAGTCGAGCGCGCTCGAGCGCCGTGCGATCGAGTAGGTACCGCCGGCAGCGATCTCCGCGATGCCCACCGCGTTGCTCGGCACATTGGTCTGGCCGAACGCATTCCAGCCCCAAGCCACGACGGAGCCGTCGCTGCGCAGGGCGAGCGTGTGCTGGCCCGAACCAGCCGAGACCGCCACGACATTGGAGAGGCCTGCAGGGACCGTCGTCTGGCCGAACAGGGTCGAGCCCCAGGCGACCACGGTGCCGTTCGAGCGGAGTCCCACGGTGTGGTAGCAGCCCGCAGCGATCGACTGGAGCGTGCCCACGCCCGCGGGCACGTTGCTCTGGCCGAAGTTGTTGAGTCCCCAGCACGCGACGGTGCCGTCGCCACGGAGACCCACCGAGTGCGCGCCGCCGAGAGCCAGGTTCGTCACAGGACCAAGCGTCACCGGCTTGTTGCATTCGCCGTCGAGGTTGCGGCCCCAGAGCACGAGCGATCCGTCGGTCTTGCGGACACCGCTGTGGTTGGCACCAGCGGCCAACTGCGCCACGGAGCCATTGGCGGATGCCGGCACGTTGCACTGGCTGAAGGCGTTGTATCCCCACGCCACGACCGTGCCGTTGCCCCGGACAGCGAGGCTATGGTCGCATCCGGCCGCGATCTGGCGCACATCCGTCGTTCCCGCGGGCACGTTGCGCTGTCCGAAGGAGTTCGATCCCCATGCGAGGACGGAGCCATCCTGGTTGACCGCGAGGCCGTGGTTGCAGCCCGCCGAGACCATGGAGGCGCGGTCCACCGCAGACGGCGGCGCGCTCTGGCCAGTGTTGTTCTCACCCCAGGCGATGGTGTCGCCCAGCTCGCAGTCATCGGCCACGCCGTTGCCATTGCAGTCGACGAGGGTTCCCGCGGCGATGTCGCACGAGTCGGGTCGGCCGTTGCCGTTGCAGTCGAGCGCAAGCCCGCTGTCGAGGTCGCAGCCGTCGGGGACACCGTTCCCGTTGCAGTCCTGGTTGCGGACAATCAGCGCGTCATCGATCTCGATGATGAAGCCGAGTTCGTAGTCGCACGAGCCGGGGCAGCCGCTGTCGTTCCACAGCCCGCCCGGCGACATCTGGAGACGGTCCTCTCCGTTCTGGTCGTTCGGTTCGCCGGGGAACCACGCGGTGTAGTTCCACGGCTCGCCCGTGACCCACTCCCAACCCGCGGCGGGTTCGGCAGTGCCCTTCTGTTGGAATCCTCCGATCCAGGAGTTCAGGCTGCCGAACTTGGAGACCAGGAACGCCTGTTCGGCGCTTGTGGTGACCGCAGCCAGGTGGCCGCCGATTGCGAGCGCGCGGATCTGCGCAGCGTCCCATCCGAGTTCCGAAGACACGCGGATGTAGCGCTTGCCATTGCCGCCCTCCGACGTGCTCCACACGAACGAGGTGCTGGATGCGTCGGCGATCTCCTCGTAGTCGCAGATGCCGTCGGCATCGCAGTCCTGGCTGAAGATGTTCGATCCGAGATCCACGAAGCCCCCGAGCACGTTCTCGGGGAGGTTGCGGCAGAAGCGGTTGCGGATGAGCCCGAACGACCCGGTGCCCTGGATCACGGCGATGCCGCCGCCCGAGCCCGCGGTGTTCTGCTCGACGATGCAGCCATCGAGCAGCACGCCTGTCGATCCTGGAGAGAACCACGAGAGTGCGCCGCCCATCGAGGTGGCGGTGTTGTCGACGAACGTCGAGTCGTAGATGGCGCAGCCGAGGCTCCACACGTGCATGGCGCCGCCGACACCCGACTGGTTGTCGCGGAATGTGCAGCCGCGCACCTCCCACCCGTTCCCGGTGGACGCGCCGAGCTGCAGTGCTCCGCCGTCGATCGTGGCGGAGTTGCCCGAGAAGATGCAGTTCAACACACGACCCGCTCCGCCGAAGCAGTACACGGCGCCGCCGTAGGAGGAGCCGTTGTCGTAGAAGCGGCACTGCTCGATCGTCACATTCGGGACCGAGGTGACGGCAATCGCTCCGCCGACGCGGTTGCCACCGAAATCGAGTCCGACGGTTCCGTCGCGGAACGTGAAGCCGGCGATGCGCGTGCCCGATGCCGCCGCACCATCCACGCGGACGATGGCGTTGCCCAGGCCCGCGCCCGAGATCGTGGTCTCGGTCGCGCCGGTGAGCGAGGTCAGGTTCACTGGCTTGCCGGTGATGCTGATCGGTCCCGTGTACAGGCCCGAGGCGACCTGGATGGTGCCGCCTGCGCCGACGGCGGTGATGGCCGCCTGGATGCTGGCGTATCCGGATCCACCCACGACGAACTCACCCGCGCAATCATCGAGCACACCGTTGCTGTTCAGGTCGGTCGAAAGCCCGCTGGCGAGGTCGCACGAGTCGAGGCGGCCGTTCGCGTTGCAGTCGGTGCCGAGCCCGTTGGTGACATCGCAGGCATCGAGGATGCCATTGCCGTTGCAGTCGGCCGCGAGGCCGTTGGCGATCTCGCAGCTGTCGAGCTGGCCATTGTTGTTGCAGTCGCTCGTCGCGGGGAGCCCCGCGTACTCGAGGAACAGCCGAAGGCCGCCGCCCGCGCACTGCGCTGGGTTGACCGTGCCAGACGCGACGATGCTGACGTTGAGCGTGCCGTCCGCAGCCAGTGCGTTGAACGCGGGAATGGTGAAGACCTTCGTCTCCCGGTCAGCGGTCGCGGGGCAGTCGGATCCCGTGGCCACGAAGAAGAACTCCTGGGCGCCGCCGTCGAAACTGACGGCGATGAACTCGTTCGAGAGGTCGAGGTCCGAGATGGCCTCGATGCGGAGCCGGGCCGACGGTCCGTAGGCCTTCACCAGGTTGGTGAACGAGAAACTGACGGGTGCGCCGCTGCCGAATGGAGCCAGAAGCGGGCTCGAGCGGCGGACGACCGTGGCGCCCTCGCAGGCATCCGCGATCCCGTCGTTGTCGCAGTCGAGAAGGGCGCCGGATGCGATCTCGCAGGCATCGCCCACGCCGCTGGCGTCGCAGTCCTGCTGGCCTGGGTTGGCGATCGCCGGGCAGTTGTCATTGCCCACCAGGACATAGCCCGTTGGCTGGAGGCACTGCACGAGCGTGCCATCGCCCGAGGATCCAAACCCGTCGGCATCCGTGTCCCGGTACCAGACCGTGTTTGGATTGATCGCCGCGTTGGTGTCATTGCAATCGGTGTCGTTGGCCACGAATCCGGTCAGGACCGTGCAGGACTTGGTTGCGGCCCCGGCTCCAAAGCCATCCGAGTCGGCGTCGGCGTAGTAGTTCGTCGCGTCGGTCGCTTCCGTATCGCTGTTCGCTTCACCGTCGCAGTCGTTGTCGGTGCCATCGTTCGCGCAGAGCTCGGGCGCGCCGGGGTAGACCGCGGCGCTGCCGTCGTTGCAGTCACCGCTGTTCGACACGTACCCACTCGGTGGACCGCCGCTGCAGCCCGTGGTGGTCACGAGGGGGTTGCCGAAGGTGTCGGCGTCTGCATCGCGGTAGTAGGTCACGCCGCCGGCAGCACCGTCGTCGATCTGGTTGTTGCAGTTGTTGTCGATCCCGTCGCAGACCTCGACCGCATTCGGGTTGATCGCAGGTGCGGCGTCGTTGCAGTCACCGTTGTTGGCCACGTAGCCCGCAATCGCCGCGCAGCTGAAGAGCGGGGTGCTCCCGGCTGCTCCGAATCCATCACCGTCTGCGTCGCGGTACAGCGCGGGGCAGTTGCCGCCGAGGGTGAACTGCGCCGTGGAGAAGAGCGCGCCGCTTCCAGCGACTCCCGTGTTGTAGCCAATGGTGGCCACGAACGTCTGCAGGCCGTGCCCGGGGCTGAGCACGAACTGGCCGATGCGCACATCTGTCGCGGTGTTGACGTTGACGCCTACGCGGCCTTGCAGGCTCGGGGGATTCGCGTTGAACCAGCCCACGCCGCCGTTGGTGGGGACGTCCGGTCGGTTCCAGCTGCGCGCGTCTGCGTTCCCGCCCTGCGACCACCCCGGATCCGCCGACGTGGAGTTGGTGGAGTTCGCGATGCTGCCGACGGTCACATACGAGTCGTAGGGACGGTTGGCGGTGACGGATCCGGTCAGGCCGGGGTTCCAGGTGCCGAACTCCTGCGACAGCACGCCCGAGTTGTACGACGCGTTGTCCTTGTGCCAGAAGCC
>CAIOCH010000436.1 GCA_903856525.1 uncultured bacterium
CTCGAGCATCGCTTTGCAAATGGCGAAGAACTCGCGCCGTTTGCCGATGCAAAGTTTGGAGCCAATCGGTTTGCCGCCAGATAGCGAACGCAGCTGCCCAATGAACTCGCAGAGCTCCTTTGGCGTCGTAAAGGCGCTGTGTGCGGGGGGGCTGAGCACTGTAGTGTCCCCCTTCCGTCAAGACAGTTGCGTGCACGGGATTCAGGTATGTCGTGCACGGACGGCATGAGTTACGCGGCGTGGGCGAGTGGAGCTGTGAGTCGCGAGTTGCGGTATTCGACGGGTGTGAGCCAGCCAAGGGCTTGATGCGGTCGTCGATGGTTGTATCCATCGAGCCATACGGCGATAGCCACACGCAGTTCGTCGGCGGATTCCCAATCCTGGAGCCACACGAGTTCCTCCTTCATCGTGCGGATGAAGCGCTCCGCGACGGCGTTGCCGGTTGGTCTGCCGACGGGCGCAAAGGTGTGGTCGATGTTCCAGAGTTTGCAGAGGTCGTCGCAGTCGGAGCCAGTGTACTGAGGGCCGTGGTCTGTGCGGAGCTCGACGTCGCAGGGCACATCGCGCGGAACGCCGAACGACTCCCGTAGCTTGAGTTCGACAGACGCGAGCACTGCGGGCCCGTGTTGGTCCTTGGTGACGACAACGACGGCGGTGCGGTCGCCACAATCGATGGTAGGCACGAGTGCCACGGTGCCGTCGCGGCGCGTCCACACGGTAGTGAGATCGGTCGCGATGCGACGGTTCGGCTCGGGCACAGCAACATGACCGCGCGGCGTCTCGCCTGGTTCGCGGTCGCGTGCGAGCACGAGTCCGTGGGCGTGCATGATCGCGTGCACGCGCCTTCGCGAGGTGCGCGTTCCCTCGCGGCGCAGCGTCGCCCAGACCTTGCGGACGCCCCACGCCTGCGACCCTGCGCGATCGAGAACTGTGCGAATAGCGGCGAGCAGCATCTCGGTAGTAACGTACTTCGGGGCCTTCGGTAGACGCACCGGCTTGCATCTTGAAACCGCTTCGCCTCGCGCTCGACGAGCCTCCGCGTAGAAGGCAGCGCGCGACAGTCGGAACGTAGTGCACAGCAGCGTTACGCTCGCTTCACCCGCGATGGTCTCGCGATTCATCGCTTGGACCTCGCGGGCTCGGTAGGGCGTTTGCCACGCTCCGTCTCCAAGGCGTTCTCGAGCAGACACTTCTGGATGCTCAGCGTCGTTACGACCTTTTCGAGATCGCGGAGCTTGCGTTCGGCCGACTGCTCAGACGAACTCTTGCCACTGCCTCGGCGGAGCGCCTCCTCAATGCCTGCGAGCGCATCGGCTCGCCAGCCCTCGATAGTCGACGGCAGCACACCGAGTCGACGTGCGAGCTGGTCGACAGTCGCCTTACCCGCCATCAGCTCGAGCACTGCGCGCTGGCGATCCTCGACGCTGCGACGGCCCGGGCGAGCACGACTCTCTTCACTCGTCTCCGAGCTCTCCGCCTCATCGACCGGAACGCTCTGTGGGCCAGGCGCGGGAACTCCGGGGTTCATGTTCTTCCTTCGGGGACGACGACTCACGATGGATCTCTTCCTACCCGAATCCTCATCCAATTGGGACGCACCCGGCTGTCAACCAAGAGCGCGGGTACACCATACGACCAGCTCCGCCGGGTCCTTTGACTCGTGGCGATAGTCCCCAGCACCAAGCGCCCGGAGCTGCGCGTCCGAAGGTCGAGGGATGTGCGGCCATTGCGCAACCATTCGCGCGATCAACGCGTTCGCTGCGGGGCCCGCGCCGACGGGGTGCAGACCATTTGCCGTCTCGAGGTGCCATTCGTGCGGAGCGGACTCGGAGCCTACGTAGCGAAAGCGCACGAGCTCAGCCTGCCGAATGGCGTAACTGCCAACGAGGGATCGC
>CAIOCH010000437.1 GCA_903856525.1 uncultured bacterium
CCGGCGAGCTCGAGTTCCGGCAGGCGCGCGCCGACGACCTCGACGCGATCTGCTGGCTGGTCGACCACTGGGCCGAGCACGGCGAGAACCTGCCCCGGAGCCGCGAGGACATCATGAAGGCGATCCTCGACTTCGGCGTCGCCGTCATCGACGGCAAGGTCGTCGGATGTGCGGCGCTGTGGATCTACACGCCGGATCTCGCCGAGATCCGCTCGCTGGGCGTGCACACCGAGCACCAGGGCCGCGGCATCGGACAGGGCCTCGTGCGGCACTTCCAGCAGGTCGCCGGACATCTGCACATCGACAAGCTGTTCGTACTCACCCGCGCGCCGGATTTCTTCGAGAAGTGCGGGTTCCGCCGCGTCTCGATCAACTCGCTGCCCGAGAAGGTCACCAAGGACTGCGCCAACTGCCCGAAGAACACCTGCTGCGACGAGATCGCGCTCGTCCACGACACCGTGCTGCCCGAGCAGGGCAAGTGATTCGCCGATGACCACGATGACGCCGACCTCTCCCCTGTCCACAGTCCAGACCGCCTCACTCGACTGGCCGCGCGGGTTCCGCGCGTCGGTGGGCGCCGCGTCGATCAAGAAGGCGGGGCGCGACGACCTCGCGCTACTCTCGATGCCGACCGGCGCGACGGCTGCCGCGATCTTCACGCGAAATCTGTTCGCCGCTGCCCCGATCGAGGTCTCGCGGCGGAACCTGAAGGACTCGCGCGGCCACGCGTCGGCGCTCATCCTGAATTCGGGCTGCGCGAATGCCGCGACGGGGCCGCGTGGCATGGCGAATGCGCAGGAGATGGTCGACGCAGTCGCACTCGCGATCGGCTGCGCCAGCGAGAGCGTGCTCGTCAACTCGACGGGCGTGATCGGCGTGCAGCTTCCGATGGATCGCATCGCGCCTGAGATTCCGAAGATGGCGGCGCGGCTCGGGCAGGCGGCCGATGGGGGTTCGCTCGAAGGCTTCGCGCGCGCGATCATGACGACGGACACCAAGCCGAAGATGTCGTCGCGCACGATCACCTGCAGCGGCGGACGGATCGTGCGCGTCTCGGGCGTCGCCAAGGGAGCAGGCATGATCCGCCCCGACATGGCCACGATGATCTCGGTGCTGGCGACCGATGCGGAGGTCGATCCGAAGGCGCTCGATCGCATCCTGCGTCACGCGGCCGATGCGAGCTACCACCGCATCTCCGTGGATGGCGACACCAGCACGAACGACTCGGTGTTCGCCTTCGCCTCCGGACTCGCCGGTCCATGTGACGAGGCGGCGCTCGCAACCGCATTCCGCGAGGTCGCCTGCGACCTGGCCAAGATGATCGTGTGCGATGGCGAAGGCTTCGAGCGCTCTCTCGCGGTGCGCGTGACTGGCGCGGCGACCAAGGCCGACGCGCTCAGGGTGGCGGAGACGGTCGCATCGAGCCTGCTCGTCCGCACCGCAATCACGGGCGGTGACCCGAACTGGGGCCGCATCGTCGCCGCAGCGGGACGTGCAGGGGTCGGTTTCCGCGCCAACGATCTTGAGCTGCATGTCGGAGGCATCCTCATCTTCCAGGATGGCCAGCCCTGCCCCGCCGACAAGGACGCGGTTCGCGCCGCCTTCAATGGCTCGCACGTCGACATCAGGATCTCGCTCGGCGCCACCGACGGCGCAGCGGCCGAGGCGAACTCGGACACCTTTCTCTCCTGCGGCCTGACCACCGAGTATGTCCGCCTGAACGCCGACTACACCACCTAACGCCGCGAGCTGAGGCTGTGCCAGGCACCAACCTGGCACCAACCAGGGCTCGACCGTTGCCGCCGGGCTGCTTCCAGCCACACTTGTTCCCGGTCGCATGGTCATCATGTGCACGGGTGTGAGTGGCGACATCCCGACAGGGCGCCTCGTGCCTGGGACGATCACGGTTCGCGCGGACGTGCCGTGGTTGGTGCCAGGCACCAACCTGGCACCGCCGGCCGGGCTGGGGCGGGCGCGTGCCCCATTTGGCGCTCGTTTTCCATGCAGTTGGAGAACGACCTTCTCCACGATCTGGATTCGACCGAACCGAGAGTCCGACCACGCACTCTCGAGCCCGCCGATGACCACCACCAACGCCCGCGCACCGCTCTCCCGTCGCACAGACTCGATCGGCATCCGCACCTTCGCGGGCAGCCTCGCGGCCATCGTCGCCACCAGCATCGCCATCGGACTCGCGACAACCACGCTGGCCCGATCGGCACTCACGGCCGAGAAGCAGCAGGCTTTCGAATCCACCGTCGCCAGCCGCGGCTCCAGCGTCGAGCAGGCGCTCGCCACCATGCGCGGACATGTCGCCTCAATGGCCGACGATCCCTCCACGCTTACCGCCCTGCAGGACTTCCACCGCGGATTCGTCGATGCAGCCACCGCCGATGCGCCCGCGACCAACCGCGACGCCGACATCCTCGTGCGCCTCGCGGAGCACCACGACCGCCATCTTTCCAACCGCTTCCGCGAGGGCGGGCTCACCTGGCGCGGCGGCGCCACGCTCGTTCCCGCGGCCTCATCGGCGCGCGTGCTGCAGGACGCGTACATCGCCACCAACGCCCACCCCGTCGGCTCCAAGCACCTGCTGGACTTCGCGCCAACGGACACCGACTACAACCGCGCCCACGCCGCACACCACCCCCGTCTGCGCGCGCTCCTCGACCGCTTCGGCTACTACGACATCTTCCTCTTCGACGCTGCGGGCAACACCGTCTACACCGTCTTCAAGGAGACCGACTTCGCGACCAACGCCAGCGAGGCGCCGTACGCGGACACGAACCTCATGCGGCTCGTGAGGTCCACGCTCGCAGGCCCCGCAAACGCCGACGCACACGCCTGCGACTTCGCTGCCTACACACCGAGCTACGGTGCCGCGGCCGGCTTCATCGCTGCCCCCATCGTGTCCGACGGCGCCGTCGTCGGCGCACTGGCCGTGCAGATTCCGATCGCACAGCTCGACGCCACGTGCAACCTCGCCGCCGGGCTCGGCTCCTCGGGAGAAGTCACGCTCGTCGGCCCTGACGGCCGCACACGCACCAACGCGCGCCTACAGGGAGGCCCCGCCGCAGGCACCAACTACGCGTTCCCCGAGATCGCCGCCGCCGCCATCCGCGGCGAGTCCGGATTCACCACCGCCGAGGCCGCGGGGCGCCCGTGCTTCATCGCCTTCCAGCCGTTCGACTACCTCGGCCAGCGATGGGCGATCGTCTCCTCCGTCGACGCCCAGGAGGTCCTCGCGCCGGTACGTCACCTCGCCTGGTGGATCGCAGCCGTCTCCGTGGGTGCCGTGATCGTCATCTCGGCGCTCGCGCTGCCCCTTGCCCGCTCCATTGGCACACGTGCCCGCCAAACGGTGGGTGCGCTCACGCGTCTGGCCGGAGGCGACCTCACCGTACGCGTCACCGACAAGGGCCGCGACGAGTTCGGTGCCATCGCCGAGGCGGTGAATGACCTCGGCGATCGACTCTCCCAGTCGATCACCGGTGTCCGACGCAGTGCCAGCGAACTTGCGGGCGAGGCCTCCTCCCTGGCGAACGCCAGCGAGGCGCTTTCCAACGTCGCCAGTGGTCAGGCCGCAAGCATCGAGGAGATGTCCGCCGCCGTCACCGAACTCCGCGAGCAGACCGCGCGAACCAGCGAGCAGTCGCTCGACGCCCAGCGTCGCACCCAGCAAGGCGCGTGCGACGCGGCCATTGCACAAAGGGCCGTCGACGGACTCCAGTCGTCCATGAGCGAGATCGATCGCGCCGCCCGCGAGATCGCACAGATCGTGCGCGTGATCGACGAGATCGCCTTCCAGACAAACCTACTCGCCCTCAACGCCGCCGTCGAGGCCGCGCGCGCAGGCGATGCGGGCCGCGGATTCGCGGTCGTCGCACAGGAGGTCCGCGCCCTCGCCACCCGTTCCGGCGAGGCGGCACGCAAGACCACCGACCTCGTGAACAGCGCCAGCGAGCGCGTCCAGCGCGGCGTGGGATTCTCGAGCGATGTGCGCGCCTCGCTTGAACAGATCATCGCAGGGGCCGCCGATGTCGCCCGCACCGTCGAGTCGATCGCCCAGGCACAGACCGAGCAGCTTTCCGGCATCACCCAACTGGATCAGGGAATCGCCGAGATCTCGCGCACGACGCAGGAGGCCGCCGGCCAGAGCCAGCAGGTCGCCGCCACGGCGCGCCAGTCCGCCGACGAAGTCGAGGCGCTCAAGCGCGGCGTATCGCGCTTCCAACTCGCCGCCTGAGTACCGATCCCGCAGTCAATCCAGCCCGCTCAGAACTGGCGGAGGAACCGCGCGTCGTTCTCGAACAGCAGGCGGATGTCGCCGATTCCGTACTTGCGCATCGCCACGCGCTCGATGCCCAGGCCGAACGCGAAGCCGGTCCACTCCTCGGGGTCGATGCCGACCGACTTGAACACGTTCGGATCGACCATGCCACAGCCGCCGAGCTCGATCCAGCGCCACTCGGGCACGCCGTTGCGCATCACGCGCATCTTCATGTCCAGCTCCGCGCTCGGCTCGGTGAACGGGAAGAAGCTCGGACGCAGGCGGATCTCCGCCTCCGGCCCGAAGAACGCCTTGGCGAATTGCACCAGCGTCGACTTGAGATCGACCATCGAAACCTTGCGGTCAACGTACAGGCCCTCGACCTGGTGGAACATCGAGTAGTGGGTCGCGTCGTGCGCATCCGGCCGGTACACGCGCCCGATCGCGCAGATCTTGAGCGGCGGCTTCATCGTCTCCATGGCGCGGATCTGCACCGTCGAGGTCTGCGTGCGAAGCAGCAGCTTGCCGGCGACCTCGCCGCCGAGGAAGAAGTTGTCCGCCGGTCCGCGCGCGGGATGGCTCTCCGGGATGTTGAGCGCGTTGAAGTTGTGCCACTCGTCCTCGAGCTCGGGGCCATCCGCCACCGAGAAACCCATGCGGCCGAGGACGTCCACGATCTCGTCGATCGTCTTGGTGAGCACATGACGGCGCCCTTCACCAACGGGAAGGCCCGGCTCCGTGACGTCCACCTGTGGCCCCCGAGGAGTCGCTGCGGCACTGTCCTTCCTCGCAGCAAAGGCCGACTCGATCACGGCCTTCAACTCATTCATGCGCTTGCCGACCGCGGGCTTCTGCTCCTTGGGAACCGACTTGAGCGCCTCCATGGCGCTGCGCAGCCTCCCATTGGTGCCCAGCCAGCGAACCCGGAACGCCTCCAGCGCCGCTGCCTCCGCCACGGCTGCAATCTCCGCAAGGGCCTCGCGTTCCATACCGTCGAGTTCGTCGAGCATCCCCCTACTCTACCCGCTTCCATGCGCCTGTTTCCCACCCGTCGCCACCGTCCAACCGCTGCGCAACTCCCCGCGGGAACCATGCGCACAGCGGCAGGGCGGCTGGCCGACCACGCACGCATCATCGCTGCTGCCGTCGCCGCAGCCGGTTCGGTGCTCGCTTCCCTCGGCTGCTCGCCACGCGACCCCGCGACTCCGCTGACCAGCGCGGAGCAGACGCCTCCGCCGAACCCGCAGGCCGTGGCAAACCCCATGGCGCCCCCCCTCTCCACGGGTGTTCCGGCCCCAGATCTGGCCGCCGCATTCGCGTACTCGCGCGAGCACCAGGGCGACGGTGTCCTCGTCCTTCGCAATGGCACGGAGGTCGCCGCAGAGTTCGGCAACGGCTTCGCCGCCACCACCCCGCATCTACTCGCGAGCGGAACCAAGAGCTTCTCGGGAATCGCCGCGGCCCTCGCCGTCGCCGATGGCCTCCTCAGCCTCGACGAGCGCGTCAGCGACACCATCACCGAGTGGCGCGGCGACGACGCCAAGCGCGATGTGACGGTCCGCCAGCTCCTCTCGCTCTCGGCCGGCATCGAGTCGCTCAGCGCGGTGATCGACAATCCCCGCAACGCGCGCGCGGCGGGCGTAACCGACCGCGCCCAGGCCTCGATCCAGGCTCGATCCATCGCACGACCGGGCGCGCGCTTCATCTACGGCCCCAGCTCGTTCTACGTCTTCGGCGAGTTGATGCGACGCAAGCTCACCGCGGCGGGCACGGGTGATGTGGATATCGTCGCCTACCTCGATCGCCGCGTCTTCCAGCCCCTTGGCATCGCTCCTCGGTTCCTCCGCGACGAGGCCGGCAACGCCAATCTGCCCGGTGGCTGCCGGGTGAGCGCCCGCGACTGGGCGGTCTTCGGCGAGATGGTCCGACGCGGCGGCGTCCATGTCGATGCGCAGGGCCACGAGGTTCGGATCCTCGACCAAGCGGGGCTCGATGAACTGCTCCGTCCACACGGCCCCAACGTGCGCTACGGGCTCACCTGGTGGCTGCTGCGACCGGGTGATGCGGATCCGGAGGATGCCATCGCCGCGGACTTGGCCGCGGATCGTCTCGACGCCGCCGGAAACGGACCGATCCGCAGAGCAATGCGTGACCGCCTTCGTGCGCGCGCCGAGGCCGCGATTGCTGCGGACGTGGCCGCGATTGCAGCGGACGCGGCCGAGCACACCGAGCAGCCGATCTCCGGGTACATGGCCGCAGGCAAGGGCAAGCAGCGCCTCTACGTCATCCCGGAGCATGGGCTCACGATCGTGCGCTTCGGCGACATCAACGGCGGACGCGACTTCAGCGACGCCCGATTCCTCGAGCTGGTGCGCGAGGGGCTGGAGCTCCCCTCGCCGCAAAGGTGACGGCCGTGGACATCACCGTGGAGGTCCTCGTGGACATCCCCAGGGACCTCGCCAGCGACTTGGCTCGGGAACCGGCATGGGGATGTCTGCGGCGGACAAACCCCGCGGGAGCCACATCCACGAAGGTCTCCAAGCAGAGCCATGCGAATACAGGCGCTTCCGGCAATCGTGTGGGTTGAGACCGGACTCGGGTGGAGGTCCAGCCTGCGGAGACGGAACGGGATCGCGTTCCCGAAGCGCTCGCGGTTCCGGTACCCCCACACCATCCGCTTGATCCGCTGGATCCGCGCGTTCGTCGACTCCGCCGCCCCGTTCGGCCGATCGATCACGACCGCCTCGACGAGCGCGGTGAAGTGTGACCGAGGC
>CAIOCH010000438.1 GCA_903856525.1 uncultured bacterium
ATTTACGCTCATCGAAATTCTCATCGTCGTCGTCATCCTCGGCATCCTCGCCGCCATCGTGATCCCGCAGTTCACGAACGCGTCGCAGGAGGCCGCTGAGAGCTCGGTCAAGAGCCAGCTCCAGACCGTCCGCAGCCAGGTGGAGCTCTTCCGTGTGCGCAACAACGGCAACCTCCCCGCGGACTTCAACGACCTGATGACTCCTCCGAACGGCGAGGATCCGTACCTCCAGAAGACTCCGACCCTGCCCACCGGCTACGAGTTCGTCTGGGGTGACAACGGCGACACCACCAACCTCGAGACCATCTACGTCACCTTCAGCGGTGCGACGCTCCCCGAGGGCCTCACCCTCGCCGAGATCGAGAGCTGGTGATCGACTGCGAACCGACCGGGCTGCACGGAGAGATCCGTGCAGCCCGCTTCCTGTGTAGTTCCCGGAAACCGCGGCCTCGTCCTGGCCGCCAACTGCGAGATGTACGCATGCACGCATACAAGCGAAGTGGTCCGTCCGACCGTAGCCGCGCCCATCGTGGCTTCACCCTGATCGAGATCCTCATCGTGGTGGTGATCATCGGCCTGCTGGCCGCGTTGATCGTGCCCAACGTGGCATCGACCTCCGAGGATGCCGCCCGCAGCACCGCGCGCTCGCAACTCGCGGCGGTGCGCAGCCAGATCGAGCTCTACAAGCTCCGGTACGGCGGCACGATCCCCCCGGCGTCGGGTGCCGACGGCACCGCCCAGCTCTGGCCGGCCATGACCACCCCGTACAGCGGCAACACCCCGTTCCTGATGAAGGAGCCCCGCCTGCCCGGTGGCTACAACTGGAACTGGAACGGCGTCAAGCTGACCGTCGGCTACGACGGCGGCGACCGCGTGGCGTTGGAGGAAGCGCCCACTTGGTGAGCGCCGGCTGCGAAGGAACGTGAACCAGAGGCGGGGCGCATGCGCCCCGCCTTTGTCGTTGGAGTGCGGTCCGCCACGCAAGTGCCGCGCGCGGACCGCCGAAGAGGAGAGGGGAGAGGGAGACCACCATGCCGAACCGAAATCCGTTCATGCGCACGCTGCGACGCGGCTACACGCTCATCGAGGTGCTGATCGTCGTGACGATCCTCGGACTCGCGGGCGCGCTGCTCGTGCCATACCTCTCGAGCAAGGGCGACTTCGACACCCAGGCGGCGGTGCGGGCGTTGATCGCCGACATCACCTTCGCCCAGAGCGATGCGCTCGCCAACCAGGGCTTCCGCCGCGTGCACTTCTTTGCGGACGGATCGGGCTGGTGCCTGGTGCGCGTGGCGGAGGAGGATCTTTCGGATCCGTTCGACCCCGCGGTGGCCGACTATGTGTACGACCCGCTGGCGTCGAACGCCGAGCGTGGCGCCTATGTGGTGGACCTGCGCGAGAGCCAGCGCTTCTCGTCGGTGCGCGTGCAGACTGTCGAGCTCGACGGCGGTGCGCGGGCGCTCACGTTCGACGAACTCGGCGGCACCGTGGGTGCGGGTGGACTGCCCGGCACGGGTGGCCGCATCGTGCTCACCTCGCCGCAGTCGACCTATCAGGTGGACGTGTCGCCCGTGACCGGCAAGGTGCGGGTGACGCGCTTGAGCACCAACCCGACTCCGTGACCGCGGGTGGGCGAGCGAAGGCGCCGCGGTGCGGCGGCTGGCGGCGATCGGCCGCGGTCAGGTCCGGCATCGTGGAGCGCGGCGCAGCCGCCGGCGCGCAGGGGTGTCGACCCATATCCGGAGACCCATATCCGGAGACCCATGCCCGGTGACGCATGCCCGGCGACCCATGCCCGGAGACGCATGTCCGGTGACGCATGACCTGCGTGGATGCATGACGCCCGATCACTGCATCGGGCGTTGTCGCGTGTGGGATGCGGGCGCCGTGGGTGCGACCGGCAGCAGGCGCATTCCCGATGCGTTTTGGCTGGGTCCGCGAACGGCGCCAAAGCGCCCGTCCCGAAACGCCGACGAATCTGCGTGATCACACGCGGTGCGGGCACCGCGGGAATGCAGGAGGCCTCGATGTCGTACTGGCGCATGCCATGGAATCGCAATGTCGGTCCGATCGGACTCGATTTGGGCGCGGACTGTCCGCGCGCGATGCAGGTTCGGGTCGGGCCGGATGCGCCGCGCGCGAGCGTTGCGGTGGAGGTCGACGCCGATGCGGGACTGGTGCGCCGCGCCGTGGCGGCAGCGGTCGCGATGCGGCGCTCGCGGCTGATCGGGCGCGAGGTGGTGGTTGGCCTGCCCTCGAGTGCGGTGCGCATGCACGTGGCGCGTCTGCCGCTGCTTGCTGGCCGTGATGCATCCGAGGCGATCGCCTGGGAGGCTGCGGAGCGCAACGGCTGGCCGCGCGAGGCCGTGGTGGCCGACGCGATCCCCACGGGTGCGCCGAGCCTGCACGGTGATGGCAAGGAGGAGCAACTGGTGGTTGCGGCACCTGCCGACGAACTGGAGCAGGCGCTCGGTGCGCTGATCGACGCGGGGTTCGAACCGGTCGCAGCGGAGCCGCGCTTCATGGCGGTGGCGCGGGCGGTGAGCCGCCGGGCCCGCCGCGACGCCGATGCAGCGAACGTGCGCGCGGTGCTGCATGTGGAGCAGGAGGGATCGTTCATCATGGTGCTGCGCGGCGACCGCATCGCGTTCTGTCGCGAGATTCCCGTGGGCGGTGCCACGCTCGACCATGCGGTGGCCACGCGGCTGTCGGTGGCGCCCGAGGCGGCGGCGGCGCTTCGCGCGCAGCGGCTGGCGGCGTGCGCGGGGAGCGGACCTGCGGTGGATCCCGTGGCGGAGGAGGCGGCGGCTGCGGCAACGCGTGCCACCCTCGATGCGCTCGCGGGAGAGGTCGCGCTCTGCCTGCGCTACTACGGAGTGACCTTCCGAGGCGGACAGCCCGGGCGCGTGGTGCTCTCGGGGCCGCACGGCGCTGAGCCGCGGCTCGCGGAGATCGTGGGTGAGATCACCCGCGCCGAGGTGGCGTCGTACCGGTCGGAGCTTCCGACGGCGGTTGGCGGCGACGGCGCGGCGTCGGAGTTCACGGCGTCCTGGATGACGGCCTATGGCCTGGCCTGCAGGCCGCGCGCGGCGGGTGCGCGTGCGCAGCAGGTGGCGTCGCACGAAAGGAGCGCGGCATGAGCATGCATGGAGTGAATCTCGTTCCCGACCGGATCGCCGGGCGGGTGCGCGGCGGACGTGCCTCGCGGCGCGTGCTCGCGGCATCGGCGCTGCTGGGTGCGACGGCCATCGGGCTCGCGGGCGTGGCTCGCTGGACCGATGCGCGGTCGTCGGCGCAGCTGGCGGCGGCGCGCGAGACCAGCGCGCCGGTGATCGCGCTCGAGGAGGAGATCGCGGGTCTGCGGGCGGAGCGCGCGGCCCTGGAGCGGCGCGTTGAGACGCAGCGCGAGGTGGGGGTGTCGATTCCCGCGAGCGCCGTGGTGCGCGCGGTCGCTGCCTCGCTGCCCACGGGCGCGATGCTCGAGCGCATCGACCTCGACTACGCCAACGTGCAGGGAACCAACAAGAAGATCCGTCGTGCCGGCAAGGGCGAGGATCCGCAGCGCGAACTGCGTGGCGAGATCGCGGGCATCGCCGCCAACGAGTCGGACGTGGGACGCATCATCGACAGCCTGACCGCACTTGCGCCCATGTCGCAGGTGAGCCTCGAGTCGAGCCGCAGCCGCGAGTTCCGCGGGCGCGGCGCCCGGGAGTTCCGCATCCAGTTCAAGGTCGACCTGGAGAAGCGGTGGAGGCTTCCCGAGGTCGCGTCGGCCGACGAAGGAAAGGTGGCTCCATGATGCATGCATCGCGCACATCGATCGCGCTGTTCGCCACCTCGCTCGCCGCGGTGGGCGGGGCTGCGGGTTTCCTGCTCTGGCCCGCGCTCGCGGCGTCCGACGCGCGCACCGCCGAGTGCGGGCGGCTGCTCTCGCAGGCGGCGCGCCACGACGAGGTGGCCGCGGAACGCGACCGCATGCGATCGGGGCTCGCAGAGGCGCGCACCGCCGCGGCGCGGGTGCTGCGCACGATTCCCGCAGCTGCGGAGCAGGCGCATCTCATGCGCATGCTGGCGGTGGGTGCCGACGACGGCATGGGCACCCAGACCATCGTGGCCGGCGACGCGGTTCCCGCGACGCCCTCCGGCAACGGGGCGCTGCACGCGGTGCCCGTGACCATCGACATGAAGGCCACCTTTGCGCGCGTGATGGAGGTTCTGGTGCGCGCCGAGGGCGACCGCAGGCTCGTGCGTCCGATCCGCATCGAGATCGAACGCCCCTCCGAGGAGAAGGGCGCGCGCGGCGCTGCACCGTCGGACAACCTCGTCGAGGCGCGCATCGAGCTCGATGCCGTCTACGGCAGCGCGGGTGTACCGCAACAGCAGGGGGAGGGAGAGCGATGAAGCCGCATCCGACATCGAGTGGTTCGCCGCAGCGGACCGGTGCCTCTCGCAAGCAGCACGCCGCGCCCGGTGCGCAGCAGCCCGCGGGCCGCGCCTTCGGGTGGATGCGCTCCCGCAAGGGCGCGCTCACCTTCGTGGCGCTGTTTGCCGTCGTTGCGTGGGCGAAACCCATGGGACTGCTGCTGTGGGCGCGCCTGCGCATCCTCACCAGCATTCCCAAGACGGCCATCGCCGACGATCCCACCAAGCTCGCCGACGCCAACGGGCCCGCAGCGGAGTTCGATGCGGGCCTGCCCGGCGCCGAGGCGGGTCTTATCGATCCGTTCGGCATCGATCCGCACACGTTCCCCACGTGGGACAACCCCACGCCATCCAACGCCACGATCGTTCCGACGCAGAAGAGCGATGCAGAAACGACCGAAGTATCTGCGCGGGATGGATTTGAGGCGGCGCGGCGCGCAACGGAGCGGTTCCGTTTGCAGTCGGCCGGACGGGGCCTGTCCATGGCAGTGATCGACGGACGCACCTACCGCATCGGAGACGCGCTCGAGGGCGCGGACGGCATGCGGTTCGTGCTCCTCGAGGTTCTCGAAGGCGCAGCCGTGCTGGAGCACGAGGGCGAGCGCTTCGAGATCCGCATGCGTGGAATCGGTACGGGAACAGCTCCGAGCGGGAGAGAGAACGGACGGTGAGCGCACGCGCTCCGGACGGGCCTGAGGAATCGAGAAACCAACCATGACCAACAGCAACAACAACGCCGCACGCCGCGCCTTCTTCAATCTCACGAAGAAGGCCTCGTTCATCGCCACGCTCGCCGCGTCGACCCTCGCCTTCGCGCAGGCGCCGGCCGCTGGCACCGCCCAGGTCAAGCCGACCGAGGGCCAGGCTGCGGCGGAGACCTTCACCATCCAGTTCCAGGACACGGAGATCCTGCAGGCGCTGCAGATGCTCTCGATGCAGGGCAAGCGCAACATCATCGCCTCGCGCGGCGTGCAGGGCAAGGTGAGCGCCAATCTCTACGACGTGACGCTCTTCGACGCGCTCGACGTGATCATGCGCGCCAACGACCTCCGCCTGGAGGAGTCGGGCAACTTCATCTACGTCTACACCCGCCAGGAGTGGGAGGATGTGTCGAAGTCGCGCCTGAAGAAGGTGAGCCGCAACTTCCCGCTCGAGTACCTCAACGCCAAGGACGCCGGTGAGTTCATCTCGCCGATCCTGTCGGAGGTGGGCAAGGTGTCGTTCGTGGGCAACGTGGAGAAGGGCTTCGAGCCGAGCCCCGCGGACGGCGGCAGCGACAGCTGGGCCTTCCAGGGCATGCTCGTGGTGAGCGACTATCCCGAGAACATCAAGGCGATCGAGAACCTCCTCAAGGAGATCGACACGCCGCCGTCGCAGGTGGTCGTCGAGTCGACCGTCGTGTCGTCGAAGGTCCAGCAGAAGGACGGCTTCGGCGTCGACGTGTCGATCATCGGCAACCTCGACTTCGCCAACCTCACCAACCCGCTCTCGGGCGCCAACGACCTCTTTGCCGGCGACGTGACCAAGCCCGCGGGCGAGAGCACCGTGTCGGCCGGAAACTCGGCCGTCGCCGGCTGGGACCGCGAGTCGACCATGAAGGTGGGCGTGATCTCCGACGACGTGTCGGTGTTCCTCCGCCTGCTCGACAGCGTGACCGACACCACCGTGCTGGCGCGTCCGCGCGTCATGGCGCTCAACCGCCAGCGCGCGCAGATCCTCATCGGCCGCCGCGTCGGCTACCTGAGCTCGACCACCACGCAGACC
>CAIOCH010000439.1 GCA_903856525.1 uncultured bacterium
GCGAACGGAGCGTCGCCATCGGCCGCGCCCTCGAGCGATCGCGCGATGCCGTTGTCGATCACCCGCAGCGATCCCATCTCGGAGATGAGCAGGTTTCCCGGCTTGAGGTCGAGATGGATGATGCCGAGGCGGTGCCCCGAGCCCACGGCATCGCAGGCGGTGGCGAGCATCGCCACGATGTCGCGGCGCGTGGCGGAGGTGTCCCGCGCCCACCGTGTGATGCTGCGGCCGCCCGCCACGAGCTCCATGGCGAAGTAGGGCCGCGTCGACCCGTCGGCGGGAATGTGCAGCGACCCCGCGGCGATGATGCGGGCGATGTGCTGGTGGTCGAGCCGCGCCAGGAACTCGGACTCCTTGCGAAACCGCGCCAGCGTCGACGCGCGCGGCGCGGCGCCGTGCAGGACCTTCACCGCGATCTTGCGCGCCGGCAGCTCCTGGTCGGCCTCGAACACCGTGCCCATGCCGCCCGCGCCGATCACGCGCCGCAGCGTGAAGCCCGCCGTCGACAGGCCGATGCACGCATTGGGATCGAGGTCGCTCGCCCGCGCCTCGCCCATGGTGCCGGCGGTGGGCCCATCGAACCGCAGCAGCGAGCGCACCTCGGCACGCACCCACGCGTCGGCGGTCGCCGCATCGATCGCGGCGTCACGCTCATGCGCGGGCAGGCCGCGGACCGTATCGAAGAGATCCTCCGCCGCCTGCTGCCGGCTGTGGCGGAGCTCGGCGGGGGTGTCGTCGCTGTGTTCCATCGCCCCTCATGCGTCAGACGCCGTCAGCGATCGCACGGCGCAGCCACGCCCGCGCGAAGTTCCACCGCTTGCTCACCGTCCGCGGCGCGATATCGAGCATGATCGCCGTCTGCTCGATCGAGAAGCCCGACAGGAAGCGCAGGCGCGCAACCTCCGCGCACTCTGGGCTTTCGCGCTCCAGGCGGTCGAGCGCCTCGATGGCGGCGATCGACAGGGGCGACAGGGCGCGGGTCACATCCTCGAGCTCGCCCGCCACCACCTCGAGCGGCACGCGCACGCGGTCGCCGCCGCGGCGGAGCCTGCCCTCGGTGCGCGCGAGGTCGATCAGGAACTGCCCCATGGCGCGGGCGACCGACCCCCAGAAGTGGCGGCGGTCATCCCACGCGCTCTTCGCGGCATCCGCCCCGAACATCTTCAGGAAGAGCTCGTTGACCAGCAGCGTGGGCTGCAGCTGCGCCCGCGTGCCCTCGGCGCTGCAGGCGCGCCGGGCCATCTCGTGGATCTCGGCGTGGATGGCGCGCCAGGCGCGGTCGAGCGCCTGCTGGTCGCCGCCGCTGGCGGCGTTCAGCATGTCGGTGAGGTTCTCGGTGTATGCGAACGAGGTCATGGCCTGCTCACACAGGAGTCTTGAACCCCATCGCACGGACAGCGCACCAGCCCATCAGTGACTCAAAGAGCACAAACATGCCCGAGATCCAGATCGCTGCTGCCGGCCAGATGGTCCAGGAGGGGGTCCACTCGAAGAACCAGAGCACGCCCAGCAGCAGCCCCGCCGCCTCGAGGAAGGCGCCGAGAATGAAGCGGAGCGTCTTTCCGCGTTGGTCAATGTTGCAGGTGAACATGACACCATCGTATGGAAAGTGGGGTTATTCGCACGCTCGTCGGCGGAAACGCTTGACTCAGCGGCGCTTTGACGCGATAGCATCGCCACTTCCCCGCAGGTCGGGGAGGGCCGTCCGCCAGTCCGCGGCGGGCGAGCGACCGTGATGCGAGTGATCCCCGAGATGCGAGTGCGCCTGTTCCGGCTCATGCTTCCGCTCATCCTGCTCGCGCAGGTGGCTGTCGGCATGACCCCGGGCCGGGTGCTCTGCATCGCCCTCGAGGGGTGTGGGGAGCATGCGCACCATGAGCACGATCATGCGCATGGTGATGCCCGCGGCCGTGAACATGGACATGGCCACGGTCATGGCCACGGACATGGCCAAGTCGGCGATCACGGGCATTCTCGGACCGCACATGCGGAGCATGGCGATGGACACCGCCATCACCACGACGACGCCTGCACCCTGCGGGCCGAACTCGATCCCGGCGCCGACTGCTGCTGCCACATGCATGTGAGCACGCC
>CAIOCH010000440.1 GCA_903856525.1 uncultured bacterium
CCGCGCGCGAGACAGCCACCATGATCGAGGAGTCGACCACCCGCGCCGACCGCGCCGTCTCCATCTGCAACGACGTCGACACGAGTCTCCGCACCATCGTCGACGGCACACGCGAGGTCAACGAACTGCTCGCGCAGATCGCCAGCGCCAGCCGCGAGCAGGCGCAGGGGATCGGCCAGATCAACTCGGGCGTCACCGAGCTCGACAAGGTCACGCAGCAGAATGCCGGCAACAGCGAGGAGCTCGCCGCCGCCAGCGAGGAAACCGCGGCCCAGGTCGCAAGCCTCAAGCAGGTCGTCGGCCAGTTCAAGGTCGCCGGCTGACCATCCATCCCATCCGCCGCAGGACCGGTCCCTCGCAGGGGCCGGGTGTAAGGACACACGGGCGCCACCGAAAGGTGGCGCCCGTGTTTCATGAAATCACGTTGAACTCGATGTCGAACGAGATGCTCGCCCTCGGTTCAGGCCCTCGCCCTTGGTTCAGGCCCTCGCCTTCGGTTCAGGCCGTCGGGCTCAGCTCAGGCCGCCCTTGAGTTCCTTGCCGGAACTCCAGGACGCGCGCAGGCGCTCGAGTGAATTGTCCTTGGCGCGCTCGACCGATGGCACGTCGTTGCGCGCGCGGTTGCGTCCGAATGCGGCGGCAAAGCCCTCCTCGGCGCGCGGACCCTTGCCCGGAGCACCGCCACCTGCACCGCCCACCGACTGAGGCTCGGGTCGCGCCGGTGGCTCGACCAGCGCCTTGATCGAGAGGCTGATGCGCTTCTTGCCGACATCGATCGAGAGAACCTTGGCGGTCACGACCTCGTTGGCGCGCAGCGCCTTGTCGACGGTGGGAATGCGCTCGTGGCTGATCTCGGAGATGTGCACGAGGCCCTCGACGCCCGGCGCGAGCTCGATGAACGCGCCGAACGGCATGATCTTGGACACGCGCCCCGTCACGGTGCCGCCCGCCTCGACGGCCTGCATGGCCGCGATCGAGGGGTCGGTCACCAGCTGCTTCATGCCCAGGCCGATCTTGGCGGGCGACTGCGTGAGATCGAGCTTGACGATCTTCACCTGCACCACCTGGCCCACCTTGAGCACATCGCCCGGGCTCTTCACGCGGTCGTGCGAGATGTCCGACACGTGGATCAGGCCGTCGACGCCGCCGATGTCGGCGAACGCGCCGTACGCCTGCACGCTGGTGATCGTCGCCGTGCGGGTCTGCCCGACCTCGAGCACCGCGAGCAGCTTCTCGCGTTGCTCAGCGCGCTCCGCCGCGACAACGGCCTTGCGGCTCACCACCAGGCGGTTCTTGTCCTTGTTGAGCTCGACGATCTGCACCGGGAACTTCTCGCCGATGAACACGCTGATGTCCGCCACGTGGCGCACATCCACCTGTCCCGCGGGCATGAAGCCCTTGTGGTGCGCGATCTCCATCTCGAGACCGCCCTTGTTCATGCCGGTGCAGCGCGCCTCGACGATCTGACCGATCTCAAGCGTTCCCCAGTCGGCCTTCTGCACGGCACCTTCGAGGCTGAGGATCGAGAGGCCCTCGAACGGATCGAAGCGCTCCACCACGAAGTCGCGCTCGCTGCCCACCACGGGCGGCAGCTGGTCGGCCGAGGCCGTGAACTGCGACAGCGGGCACACGCCGGTGGATCGCGGACCGAACTCCACGAACACATCGCCATTGTGCACGCGGAGGATCGTTCCGCGGCGCGTTTGCCGTCCCCGGCTTCCGCTCGAGCGGGCAGGGGAGCTCGAGGCCTCGAGGTCCTCGATCGACATGCCGCCGAGCGCGGCCTCGATCTCGCGCTCGAGTTCGGCGTCGTAAGCGCTTGCGCGCGGGGCGGGAACGGACTGATCGTGCTTCTGGGGTTCGGTGGACATGCTTGGTCTCAAATAGGTCGGGCAGCGTACCGTGACCTTGCGGTGAAGAGCAAAGGGGTTGGCGAGAATCCGAGACGCTGCGGCAACATCCGCCATGTGCCGCACGAATCGACGTCGCAGGCGACTGTTTGCGGAGTCATTCGTCGGACAGATCCTGCAGCGGGGTGAGGATGGGGCGCGGCCGAGTCCCGAAAGACCTGGCGGGCAGTGCAAGTCCCACAGGGCCTGCGGACTGTCCAGAGATCGCCGCCGCGGGGGCGGGCGGCGTGGAATGGTTGGACGGTCGGATCCGCGCGTCCGCAGTCAGGGC
>CAIOCH010000441.1 GCA_903856525.1 uncultured bacterium
ACCCCCGCTCACCCTCGAGTTGAGGCCTGCTGCCAGAGTGCTGGCAGACCTCAGCATAAGACCGTCGACCGTTATCGGCGCATGTACTTGGCGCCGTTTCATTCACCCCGGCTGCACCCACACCGAGTGCAGCCACTCATCCCGGAAGTCCGCAGACACGGCTTCCCATGTCAGGAGATCGACTCCATGAAGCGCAAGCACAACGGCTTCACCCTCGTCGAGATTCTCGTCGTGATCTCGATCATCGCGATCCTTCTCGGCCTGCTGCTCCCCGCTCTGAGCAAGTCTCAGCGCGCCACCAAGTCGACGGCCGACCAGGCCAACGTCAAGAAGATGTGGGAGTCGCTCAACACGTACGCCAACGGCGCAAACGGCCGCTTCCCCCTGCCCGGCCTCATCCGCCGCAAGCAGGTGCCCGGCGTCGGTGCCAACGGCGCCGCGGCGTATGTCCCCGGCCAGGGTGAGGAGGACCTGCAGTGGAACAACACGGCGAACTTCTACTCCTCCATGATCGCCGCGGACTTCCTCGACACCACCGTCCTGATCTCGCCCACCGAGACCAACCCGGTCGTTCGCAAGTTCGAGAACTACAACTACAACAACTACCAGCCGTCGGCGACCAACCCGACCTTCTGGGACGCCGGCTTCCTCGCCAACATCTTCCGCGCTGAAGACGGCCAGGCCACCTCGGTGTGCCATGTGTCCTACGCACACTGCGCCCTCCACGGCGAGCGCAAGAACAGCATCTGGCGCCAGAGCGTGCTCAATCCGGCGCAGCGCTGCCACGTCGGCAACCGCGGCACCTTCAAGGGTGCGTTCAGCGGCAACAACTACGCCAAGAGCTACACCCTGCTCTTCCACGTGCCCGACCAGACCTGGGAAGGCGCGGTGGTGTACGCCGACGGCCACGTCAACCTCGAGTTGAGCGTGTTCCCCGACAACGTGCAGTACGAGTGCGGCAGCATCAACCTCAAGAAGGACAACCTCTACGCCTACCAGGAGTTCGCCACCTGCGCGGCCGGCGGCTCGACCGGCGGCGACAACTGGATGTGCATGGCGATCGGCGCCCCCAATGCGTCGACCTACGCCGAGGCCCCCGAGAAGCTCACCGACGGCACCAACCCGACGTGATCCGATCGCGGATTGAAGCCTGAAGCACCCGCGATCCCGGGTCTCGCCTGGAGGCCCGAGGTCGCGGAAACCAACCCAGAACCTCTTTCCATTCTCCACTCATTCGGAGTCTCATCATCATGAAGAATCTCAGCAACAAGATCCGCTCGGCGAAGGGCTTCACCCTCATCGAGCTGCTGGTCGTCATGGCCATCATCGGCGTCCTCCTCGGCATCCTCCTGCCGCAGCTCGGCTCGGCCCGTAGCAAGACCAAGACGGTCGTCGAGGGCATCCAGCTCCGCGCGCTCTACAGCGGTCTCAGCAGCCTCGCCGTGACCGACCGCGCCAAGAACCGCTTCCCCATCCCCGGCCTGATCGACAAGGTCGGCAACACCCCGGGCGGCGGCGACGACCTCGAGGACAGGGCCCTCAACAGCCACGCCAACATGTGGTCGGTGTGCATCGCCAACAATGCGTTCGCGGCGACCGACCTCATCAGCCCGCAGGAGACCAGCTCGCAGGTCTTCGTCATGTCGCAGTACAACTACGACCTCGTCCAGCCGACCGCTGCGAACGACCAGTACTGGGATCCGAACTTCAAGGCGGACCTCAACACGGGCTCGAACGTGAGCTTCGCGGCGATCCTCCTCGACAAGGGCCGCAAGAACCAGTGGCGCCAGGCTCCCCGTGATCCGGCCGCCTGGGTCCAGCTCGGCAACCGCGGTGTCAAGGACGGCAACTACAACAACGGCACCGGCCAGTTCGACTACAAGAACTCCAAGACCCTCGGCACCAACAACACCCCGAAGGTCTGGGACGGCTGGTTCGTGTACGGCGACGGCCACACCTACTTCGCCGACAACTTCACCCCCGAGGGCGTGAAGAAGATCGGCACGGGTTCGACCGCCGTCGCGGACAATGTCTTCAAGGAGGACACCGCAGCGAGCGGCAACGACATCTGGCTGACCATGTGCTCCACGGTCACCGGCAGCGGCTCCACGCTCACCTTCACCATCACGTGGGACTAAACACGGGAGTGAACGGGCGCAACGCCTGAAACAGCAATCCAACCGCGGCCGGTTCGCCGGCCGCGGTTGTTTTTGTGCCGTTGTTCCTCAGTCGTTGTCGTCAGCCAGGCGCTGCATCGCCCGCCGCTGCCATCCGACGCAGCCCCACTGTCGGCATGCGCCCCGCGTACCATGCGGCCCATGCGCGCGGTGATCAAAGGAAATCCGATATCGGGGCGGCGGCTGGCGGTGCAGGTCGCGCTGCTCGTCTCGGTGCTCTTCGCGTGGATTGCGCCGGAGCTCGTCGGCGCAACCGTGGGGCCGATGCGCCAGTCCGCATCGATTCCCGCCGAGCGGAAGGCCGACAAGGTCGCCGTCATTCCCGTGACGGGCGGCATCGACGATGTGTCGCTCTGGTCGCTCGAGCGCCGGCTCAAGGCCGCGCGCCAGATCGGCGCCGACGCCGTGGTGATCGAGCTCGACACGCCGGGCGGCGAGGTGGGCGCCATGCTCGACATCTGCCTGCGGATCAAGAGCGACGCGCCCGCCAACACCGTGGCATGGGTGCATCCGAAGGCGTTCAGCGCGGGCACATTCATCGCGTTGTCCTGCCGCGAGGTCGTCGTGTCGCCAGGTTCGGTGTTCGGCGATGCGGCACCGATCGCGGCCGTGCCGGGCATGGGGATCATGCCGCTCCCCGCCGCGGAGCGGGCCAAGCAGGAGTCGCCGTTGCTCGATGAGCTCGATGCGGCGGCGGCGAGACGGCGCGAGGATCCGCGGCTGCTGGAGGCGTTCGTTGCAGTGGAGCGCGAACTGTGGCTCGTCGAGCGCACCGCGGACGGGGTGCGGAGGTTCGCCGATCGGGCGGAACTCGAGCTCCTCGGGCTCGATCCCACGCAGCTGCCGGCGAAGCCGACTGGTACCGGCGGCGCACGGCCCCGATCTGCTTCGGAGGTCCCGCTGACGACCGCCGATCGCGGCGTGTGGACGATGGTTGAGGTGGTCGACCAGTCCAACCGCCTCCTCGTGGTCCAGAGCGACGAGGCCATGCGCTGGGGCCTCGCCGAGGCGATCGTGAAGGACGACGGGGAACTCCGCGGGTTCTTCCTCGCCGACACACTGGTGCGGCTCCCGGAGCACTGGAGCGAGACGCTGGTGCGGTTCCTCATCTCGTGGCCCATCCGCATCCTGTTGATCGGGATCTTCATCGTGGCCCTCGTCATCGAAGGCCTGCACCCGGGCGTGGGCGTGCCCGGCGCGGTCGCCGCGGGCGCCCTCCTGCTGCTCGTCGGCGCGCCCGGACTGCTCGGCCTCGCGGAATGGTGGGAGATTCTGCTGGTGCTCGCCGGCATCGTCCTGCTCGGGGTGGAGATCCTCGTTCTCCCGGGCATGGGTGTCGCGGGCGTGCTCGGCGCCCTTTGCGTGATTGTCGGACTCGTCGCCAGCTTCACGGGATCGGATCCGACCAGCTCCGCGGAGCGCTCGGCGCTGCTCACCGCCACCACGACCACGGTCGCAGGGCTCGTGCTGGGCGCCATCCTGGTCTGGGTCTCGTCGCGCTGGTTCCGTGAGACCGCACTGATGCGCCGTGCTGTGCTCTCGGCCGCCGTGGTCGATGCGCATTCCGCGCCCATCCGCGGGGAAGTGCCCCTGCCCGGCGTCGGCGCGCACGGCATCGCGGACACGGACCTGCGTCCGTCGGGACGCGCGCAGTTCGGTGAGGATGTATTCGATGCCCAGTCGACGGGGGCCTATGTGCACCGCGGCAGCAACGTGGTCGTGGTGGCACGGAACGGACAGAGCCTCGTGGTGGAGGAGGTGGCGGTGCAGAACTCCGCGTCGGGCGAATGCATCGATTCCGAGCGCACATCGGACCAACCCAACGAGCGGGGAACACAGGCATGAACGGCGAGGAATCCTGGGGCGCACTGCTCGCATCGATCCTGCTCGGCGTCGCGGCGCTCGGCATTTTCCTGCTCGAACTGGTACTGCCGACGGGCGGCCTCCTCGCGCTGCTCTGCGCACTGTCCGCCATCGGCTCCATCGTGCTCGGCTTCATGCACCATCCGACGCTCGGCATGTCGCTCCTCGCGCTCTACTCGGCGGCGGCGCCGTTCCTGCTGGTGTTCGGACTGCGGATGGCAACCAAGTCGCGCCTCGGCCGCCGACTGGTGCTCTCCGCGGAGGATCCGGCGCGGACCGGCGCGGGCATCGCGGAGGCCCCCTCCGGACTGCCGTCCGTGGGAACGGTCGGCGAGGCGATCACCCCGCTGCGCCCCTCCGGCTTCGTTCGCATCGACGGTCGGCGACTGGATGCGAGCGCGGAAGGCAACCTCATCGACGCTGGCACGCCCATCGAGGTCGTGTCGGTGCGCGACGGACAGCTCCGCGTGCGTCCGCGGCGCGCGCAGCCTTGAGGGGCGGCGTCCGTGCCGAGTCCACGGCGACCTCGCCCAGCGATGCCGCTGACCCGATGAAGCCCGGAAGCCGCGCGTGACCCCCGGCGTGGCTCCCCATCTGAATCCGCGTCTGAATCCCCGTCTGAATCCCCGTCTGAATCCCCGTCCTGCGCACCCTGCTACCCTTCCGCCCACTTCCGGAGAAACCCATGCACACGACGCTTGCCCAGAACGTGACCCCGGGGGATGTCCTCTTGTGGATCTTCCTCGGCATCGTCTCGCTCTTCTGCCTGTTCCTCTTCTTCGCCTCCCTCGGCGTGCTCAAGCTGTACATCCAGGCGTACTTCAGCGATGCCAAGGTCGGGCTGTTCGACCTCATCATGATGCGCCTCCGCAAGGTGCCGCCCGAGATGATCGTGCTCAACCGGATCTCGGCAAAGAAGGCGGGGCTCGATGTCCCGACCGATCTGATGGAGGCCCATTACCTCGCCCGCGGCAACGTGAGCCGCGTGGTGGCCGCCATGATCGCGGCCGACAAGGCTGCGATCGAGCTGCCGTGGAACCGCGCCACCGCCATCGACCTCGCCGGCCGTGACATCCTCGATGCCGTGCAGACCTCCGTGAATCCCAAGGTGATCGACTGCCCCAGCCCGCAGTCGGGCAAGACCACCATCGATGCCGTGGCCAAGGACGGCATCCAGCTGCGCGCCAAGGCCCGCGTGACGGTGCGCACCGCCATCGCGCGTCTCGTCGGCGGCGCCACCGAGGAGACGATCATCGCCCGCGTCGGCGAGGGCATCATCTC
>CAIOCH010000442.1 GCA_903856525.1 uncultured bacterium
GCTCACCTCGGCGATCGCCGAGGTGTTCAAGAAGCGCAGCATCAATCTTGGCCAGGACGTGCGCCCAGCGCAGGTCCTACCGCAGACCGTGCTTCCCAAGCTGGTCGCGGAGAAGGCGCCCGGCGGACGCATGGGCAAGTCGGTGGCCGAGATCCGTTTCGAGGGAACTCCCGAGCAGGTGATGGGCATCCTCGTGGACCTCGAGAGCAGCGAGTCCGTCGATGCCATCGGCGACCTCCGCATGAACTACAACGCGACCACGAAGCGCGTGAACGTCCAGATGTCGCTTGAGAAGTGGGGCGTCATTCCCGCTGGCACCCGAGGTGGCGCATGAAGTTCCTGATCGATCGTCTTCCGCCCGGTCTGCGCGTCGGCGCACCGGTGATCGTCTCCGCTGCCGCCGTCGGGCTTTCGGCCGTGGTCGTCGCCTTCGGGGTCGGTGCCATCGGCCGCTCGCTGCTGCAGCCTTCGATCGACGCCGACTCGTCCAATCCGCTGGCTTCCCTCAACGAGGAGAGCGGCGATCTGCTGGAGAAGAGCCGAAAGCGCTTCGAAGGCCGTTCCATGTACAGCCTGCCGCCGCGACCTGTTCCCAAGGTCCGGGTGGTGGAACAGCCCAAGCCGCCCGAGCCGCCCAAGGTGGACCTCGGTCCGCCGCCACCGGCCGCCACGTACACCGGACCCGCCCCTTCGAGCGTACTGGGTGACTTTGTGTTCTTCGCCTCGCTGACCGACGAGGACAAGCGCATCAAGGTGGGCGAGACGAAGGCGGGCATCACCGTGCTCGCGGTCAACGCCCCCTACAGCGTCAAGCTCGGATACCAGCGCGGGGAGTACACGGTCCC
The DNA here is from genome assembly GCA_903856525.1 of uncultured bacterium. Lineage (GTDB taxonomy): Bacteria > Planctomycetota > Phycisphaerae > Phycisphaerales > SM1A02 > QWPT01. The sequence goes on from CAIOCH010000442.1 coordinate 846, forward strand.
GATGTGGGCGAAGCCCGAGGATCGGCTCACGCGCGGCGAACTCAGCCCCTCTCGCGTGACCGGAGTGGTCAGTGCCGCGGGTTCGACCGGAACCGCTGCAGGCACAGGCACGAGCACGGGCACGGGGGCAGGCGCCTCCGGCGCTGGCGGTGCCGGCGCTCCCGGTGGTGTCGCCGATGGGAACACCCCGCGAACCGGCGCGCAGTCGGGCGCGGCTGGGGCAGCGAAGCCTGCAACCAGCACGCCAAAGCCCGCGACGCCGGCCCCGACCTCCCCCAATACGAACCCGACCACCGTGCCGCCTGGAGACCAGCCTGGCGCCGAGGTCCCCTCCGGCCCTGGACCAGAGGGCGAGCCGCAGGAGTTGCCTTCCGCCGCCATGCAGCCGCAGCGATTGCCGGATCCGTCGGCTGGCGAGGATGCCCCGCCTCCCGAGTACGTGGATCGCGAGCTGCTGCCGCCTCGACTTTCGGATGAGCAGATTGCTGCAATGAGCGAAGCCCAGGCGCGTGCTGCACTCGAGGCGATCAACGCCACCGACTCGTGGACCGTGGACGACCACAGCCGAGCGAGGCTGGACCACGAGCGGTCCGTGCTGCGCACGCGACTCGAGCGCAAGCCCTGAACCGAGCCTCCCGCGAGGCCCAATCGCGGGGTGGGTTCGGATGGCTGCGGCCACGGCACACGATGCAATCGTTGATCGAATCGATCCCGTGATGTGATGGGGTGTTGTATGGCAGGCGCTGGGGTGGCCGTTGCGGCCGCCCGGCGGGGCAATTCGCAGCCGCAATTGACCGCTTTCAGCAGCGGATGCCGATGAAGGTGATACGACAGGTGCTCTCCCGCAGCGGCAACGGCCGGGTGAGCTGAGATGACACCGCGGCCCACGCCGCCTCAGAACCGGAGTCCGATCTTGCGTCTGAACCGCCCCTTCTTCCGCGCCCCCAGTCTGACCGACATCGTCCGAACCTCGGCGTTTCTCGCGCTCGCGGGAGCGCTCGCGCCTGCATCGGTCGCGTCGGCTGTCCAGAACAACACTGCGGCCGAGACCGCAGGCACGGAGGCCAAGAAGGATGACCCCCGCAGCGTGGCGAGCTTTGCGCCCACGCCGCCGCCCAACACCCCCCCGTCGCAGCTCCGCGGCGTGCGCGAGGGCCGGCGCGTGGTCGACGACTCCACGGTCAGGCTCGTGTTCAAGAACGAGAACATCGAGATCCTGATGCCGCTCATCTTCGAGTGGACGGGCAAGTATGTGTTCTACAAGCCGACCGACATCCAGTCGAAGAAGATCACCCTCGTGGGCGATCGGGAGATCCCCAAGAGCCAGGCGCTGGACTACATCTTCCAGGCGCTGAAGATGGAGGATCTCGCGGTCACCGAGACCGAGGATGTGATCTACATCGGCCTGGCCACGCAGCAGAAGAAGACGCAGCCAGGCGTGGTGCTCGGGCCCGAGGAGGACGTGATGTCGATGACCGACAACGGTCTCTTCGTCACCAAGATCTTCCGCCTGAAGCAGTCGCGCGCCAACGATGTGCTCGAGCGCATCGAGCCGCTGATTCCCGAGGAGTACGCGCAGCTCGCCGCGGACGGAGACTCGAACCAGATCATCCTCTCGGGCGACATCGGCCTGGCCAAGAAGGTGCAGACGCTGATCAACATGCTGGATATCCCGGCATGGGACGACTACGCGACCGAGACCTTCCGCCTGCAGTACCAGGATGCGCAGGCGGTGGCCACGATCATCGAGGACCTGTTCCAGGACGAGGGATCGGCGGGCGGTCGCTCGGTCGGCGGCGCGCGCAACCAGAACCAGCGCAACCGCGCGCCTCAGCAGCCGGGCATCCCGGGTCAAGCGGGCGGCGGTGGAGGCGGTAGCAGCGCGCTGATCGTGACCGTGCTGCAGTCGATGAACTCGCTCACGGTGCGGGCCACCCCCACGGTACTCAGCGAGATCCGCCGACTGGTGGCGGAGGCGTGGGATCTGCCCCCGAACTCGGCGGGCAGCATCTTCCGTACCTACGACCTGAAGTACGCGGATCCACTCAAGGTCCGCGACCTGCTCTCCAGCCTGCTTGGCGGAGGTGGATCGTCGAGCCGCAGCGGAGGCCAGACGAATCGGGCCTTCGCGGGCGGGCGAGTGCCGCAGATCGGTGGCCAGGGAGGCGGAGACGGCTCGCCGCAGGCGGCGGTGGCCAACATCTTCTCGATCGAAGCGTACCCCGACTCGAACCGACTGGTGGTCATCTCCAAGACCCCGGACAACTACGACTGGCTCGACAAGTGGATCAACGACCTCGACCAGCCGTTCTCCTCGGGGCTCCCCGTGAACGTGCCCCTGAAGCACGCGGGCGCGGTCGAGCTCAGCGAGATCCTCAACACCCTGCTCGCATCGTCGGGCTCCGAGGGCGGCGGACTCCGCCTGCCCGAGGAGGGCATCCAGGGTCTGAGCTCGAGCTTCAACTCGGGCTTGGGCGGCGAAAGCGACACCAACAGCTTCAATCTCGGCAGCCAGAACCAGGACAACCAGCTGCGCTTCCCCTGGCAGGGAACGCGCGCGGGCCAGGGTGCGGGCGGCGAGGTGAGCGAGGTGAGTGGACTCATCGGCCGTAGCCGCGTGGTGCCCAACCCCGAGCAGAACTCGGTGCTGGTGATGGCGCCGCCGGAGGTCGAGAAGAAGGTCATCGAGATCATCCAGGAGCTCGACAAGCCGGGCCGTCAGGTGATGATCACCGCCGTGCTCGCCGAGGTGAAGGTGGGCGATGGCTTCTCGTGGGGTGCCCGCGTGGGCCAGAACCTGTCGTCGCCACTCAACGGCGGCGACAACTCGGTGGGTGGATCGCTGGCGCTGCAGCTCTCGAAGGGCAATGGCGGATCCGGGAACACGACCAACGAGAACTTCGCATCGCCGTGGTTCGACTCGAGCCTGCTGGAGATCTCCACGGCCAATGACCTCGGGTTCTTCCTGCAGGCGCTGTCGACCGACAACTCGGTGCGCATCCTGCAGCAGCCGCGCGTGTTCACGCGCGACAACAAGGAGGCCAAGTTCGTCGCCGGCCAGGACGTGTCGATCATCACGGGCAACACCTCGGGATTCGGCACCACGGGCACCACGCAGAGCTTCGAGCAGCAGTTCGTCGGCGTGGGCATCAACGTGCGGCCGCGCATCACGCAGGACAACAACGTGGCCATGGAGGTGGAGATCCTGCTCTCGAACCTCTCGGCGTCGACGGCGTCGTTCAACCAGAACCCCGTGATCGACCGCCGCCAGACCAACACGAACGTGACGGTCAAGAACGGCCAGACCATCGTGATCTCGGGCATCCGCCGCGAGCAGGAGACGGTGATCGACCGCCGCCTGCCCTTCCTCGGCGACATCCCCGTGCTCGGTGCGGCGTTCAGCTCGACGGAGCGTCAGAAGGAGGTCGTGGAGCTGGTGGTCTTCCTCGTGCCCGTCGTGGTCGAGAATCCCGACGCGAACGACACCAACTTCAACAAGTCCGAGCTCCAGCGGCTCGAGAAGCTGCAGGCTCCGCTCGAGAAGAGCTCGGAACACCTCCTCCAGGAGAGCAAGTTCTTCGAGGACATCAAGAGCGACGAGCGCGTGCATCCGAGCGACATCGGAAAGAGCGCGCCCGAGCCCAAGACCGAGGAGTGAGCGCGGAGCGCTCCGCTTCGCGCCATGACCACGCGACCAACGCATGATCCACCGCACCCGCCGCGCAACCGCGCGGCGGGTGTGCTTCTGTCGCTGGTGCTCGCGGCGGCATCTGCCGCGGCCGGCTGCGCTGCCGTCGGTGGGCGCAAGTCTCCGCCGCCCCCGCTGCCACCGACCCAGCCCGTTGCAGGCACGATCGTGGGCAGTGCGGTGCGGTTCGACCTGCGGCCGCTTGGATTTGTGCCGAGCGATGGCGTGACGCTCCCCCTGCTGTCGCCCGATGGTCGGCACATGGCGGTGCAGACCGGCGTGGCTCCCGATCTCGCCACGGCGCTGGCTCGCCAGGGACAGCGAGCGCCGCTCGCGTCGCGCATCGCGATGTACCGCGTCGAAGGGCGCGCGCTGGTCCGGCTTGGCGAGACGGACGGAGGGCTCATCCTCGGGCGAAGCGCGGACAACCGCGGATTTCTCGTGGAGAGCGTGCGGCCCGATGGAACGCGATGGATCGGTCGGATCGACTGGTCATCGCGCGAGACGGAGTGGCTGGTGCAGGACGGCAACGTGCACGCGTTCGCCGCGCTCGGCGCGGATGGCACGCTGGTGCACGCGTCGCGACCGCTGAACGGACGGCAGTTCGACCTCGTGATCCGCAAGGATGGGCAGACGCGGCGTTTGCCCGGGGACGGCACGCGGAGCTACCTCCTGCCATGCCTGAGCGCGGACGGCACGCGGGTGCTCGCGTTCTCACTGCGGGATGGGATTCTGGAACTCGTGTCGGCGGACCCCGCAAGCGACGCTTCGCTCCAGCAGTCCGCGGTGCGCTTTTTCGTGACCGATCGGGGCAGCGATGAGCTCGCGCTCTTCATGGGCTCGGCGCAGGGGGTGCGCGATGGCGTGGACGGACGCGACTGGATCCTGTTCCACCGCTCGTTGGGCTCACTGGCGCGATGGAACGAGACCGATGGACTGCGCGCGCTCACAGGCGGTGTGCTGGCTCATGCACGCGTGGATGCGGGCCGCGAGGCTGTCCTGACCGGCTCGAAGGTACGGGTGCGGAGGCCCGATACGAATGCAGCGAGCGAGGGGCTCGACCCTGGCACCGTGGTGCTGGAACAGCTCGGCGTACCCCGAGGCCTCGGAGTCGTGGAGGGCGCGCCGGCGATTGCCGTGTTCGTTCCCGAGCCCGGCGGCGTGCGGATGCTGATGGTCCGGCTCGTGGGGTGACTGAGACCGGTTTGTGAGAACGGGTGCGTGTGGCAACGGGGTCGGTCATGGTTGACCCGCGCGGGCCGCATGGGCCCGTGGAGGCCAGCGGGCGACTCGTCGCCGAGGATCACCCGTCGCCGAGGATCACCCGTCGTCGAGGATCACCCGTCGTCGAGGATCACCCGTCGTCGAGGATCGCTCGTCGTCGCCGATCACTCCTCACCGCTCATCACTCTTCGTCGCCGAGATCCTCGTCGTCGAGGTCCTCGTCGTCGATGAACTCCTCGTCCTCGTCGTCGAACTCCTCCTCTTCCTCTTCCTCCTCTTCCTCTTCCTCCTCCTCCTCTTCCTCCTCTTCCTCTTCCTCCTCACATGTCGAATCACCTTCACCCCCTTCTACCTGATATTCAACCATATCAC
>CAIOCH010000443.1 GCA_903856525.1 uncultured bacterium
AGTGAAGTCTGCGCTGCCATAAACGAATACACCGCCACCACCGGACGTGAGTCGCATGCGGTTAAACACGACGTTCGGACCTGAGGATTGGCACAGCCAAGAGTACTCGTACCACCGGGTGATGGTGAGATCCTCGAAAGTCACTGTCTTCTCATTTGCCCCGCTCAGCGTCATGACGCTGCTGTTTCCCTGTCGATCGATCTTCGTCACCGACGCCCCGCCCGAGCTGCGCACGGTGATCGACTTGTCGTTGATCGACAGCGTCTGGTTGTAGGTGCCCGGCGCGATGACCACGACATCGCCATCGACGGCAGCATTGATCGCCGCCTGGATGCTCGGATACTCCGCAGGAACGTGCAGGTCGACCGCGACGGCCGGCAAGCAGATCCCGAGCACGTACCCAACAACGCTCCATCTCGTCATCCACCGAAGCAGCATGTCGATCCTCTCTGAGAGGGCCAAAGGCCAGTCGTGCGGCGCGCGGGGACAGGCGCGCGCTCCGATTCTGTTATACAGCATGTTCCACGCAGAACAAACGGTCTGATGAAGATTCCCGTTCATCCGCGGTATGGCGGCGCCTCAGTTTCAACCTACGGCGCGCGCGTATCTGACTCGCCCGCAACGGCTTCCGTGAGTGGCGGCAGCAGCGGCGGCACGGAAACCCGTCGCAGCAGCCGCGCGTCGGTCTCCGTCTCGTGGATACCCGTGCGGATGTCGCGGCCCGACAGCCGGCGGGCGCCGTCCTTGAAGTGGAAGGCGCGGACCGCGGTGGCGCCCGGCGGAAGCGCCGACACGAGCTTGCGGTCGACGGCGTAGCCCTCGGCTCCCGCGAATGCCTCGACGTCGATCGGCGAGCCGCTGACATTGGTCACGCGCAGCGTGAGCACGAGATCAAGCGCGCCGCTCTCGATGGAGCGGGCGATGCGCCACGATGGCTCGACGGTGGCCTTGCGGTAGCCGATCTCGAGTGGACCGGTGATGACGGCGCGGAACGGCTCGTCGGCCGTGCCCTCCACCTCGACGCGGACGGGCACGACGCCCGCCTCGGTGCTGCGCGGAATGCTGAACTGGACAGGCAGGCGCACCTCGCCACGGGGCGCGATGGTGAAGCGGTGCGTGCGCGGCGAGATGTCGACGGCGCCGGAATCGGCCAGCGAGAGCGTGCCGCTGAGGGCCTTGTCCCAGGGGTTTGCGAGCACCAGCGTGCCCTCCTGGGGGGCGCGGCGGCTTTCGGTGAACACGGGGTCGACGCGGAATCCTCGGCGGAACAGGCACATCTCGCGGCTCACGCCCTCGACGAACAGTGGCTCGCGGCCGATGCGCAGCGCGTGGCCCGTTCGCGTGGGACGGACCTCCTGCGAACGACCCCAGAGGTCGGTGGCGCGGACCACCTGCGCTCCGAGGTCGACGTCGACCATCGCCTCCTCAGTGCCCGACTCGTTCCAGAGCACCAGCGCGGTGCCTCGCGCACCGTGGGCAAGCAGTGCACGCACGCCCTCAGCGATGGGAATCTCGGCCTCGAAACGGCGGCCGCACAGGCGCGTCGAAAGCTGGCGCCACGCGGCGAACTCGAGCGCAGGACCTGGTACGGGCGGGCGGTTGTCGGCCTGGACCTCGATGGCGACGGAGTCGAAACCCGCGCGCCACGCATCAATGGCACGGAGTGCGAGATCGATGGCGCGCTCGCGCCCGTCCACGAGGTCGGCCGGAAGTGGGACGATGCGCACCATGCCGCGGGCGCCCGTGACCGCAGCACCTGTGGCATCGGCGTAGATCTCGCCCCCGCTCTCGCGCCAGGCGGGGTCGGCGACGAGTTCGAGGGTGTGGCGACCACGCTCGACGGCGCGGGCCAGCGTGGGTGGGACCGTTTCCTGCGGGGACCACGGAAGCGTGATCGACGGGCCCGCGATGGCTGATCCCATGGCGGCGGCGATATCCTCGACGCGCTGCGCGAGGTCAGGCCGGTCGGCGTCCACGGGCGTCGCGCCGATGAACCACTGGTCGACGCGCTGCCCGAACGCGAGCAGCCACGGCTCGAGTGCGGGACGCCAGCGCGACTCCTCGAGGGCGAAGAGGCCGAGGGCATCGCCTGGCTCGATGCGCATCGCCCCGGCAAGGCGGGCTGGCACCGCACCGAGGCGGAACATGGGCTCCACGCGACGGTCAAGCAGGTGGCTCACCACGGGGCGCAGCGACTCGATCTCCGCGGTCGACTCGCGGATCTCCGTCGACTCGCTCCACACGGGAAGGACCACGAAGGCGCTGCGCGCGAGGTCGATCGCCGGCTCGAGCGGCATCGCCATCGATCCGAGCGATGCACCGAACCGCGGCGGCTGGTCGGGCTCGAACGGATCGTCGGGAAGCACGGCGAATCGCGCGAATCGGCGCGCAATCTCGCTGTCGCCGCCACGGAACACCGCCTCGGCCTCGTACCAACCCGTCGGCAGCACCGGCATCTCCCGGCGCAGTTCCCCGCCCGAGTGCAGCGAGACGTGTTCCTCCGCGACGATCGCGCCACCCGCGTCGCGCACGCGCACATGCGCCGTGCACTGCGCGACCATCGGGTCATCGCAGCGCAGACGCAGCGCAGCACGCGCCGATGGCGCGATGATCCCGTGCGCATCGGCCTCGAACCTCACGGAGGGCATCTGCCAGAGCTCGATGTCGTCGAAGAAGGCGCGACCACGCACATCGCGCCTGGCGACGTCGTAGCGGTCACGGTCGACTCCCGCGAGCTGCGCGGGCTGGGCGACCTCCAGCCAGACCTGCAGTTTCTTCGCATTGCGAGGCCGCGGCGGTGGGTGGATCTCGAGCATGCGCCAACCGGTCTCGGCGCGGATCGGCTCGGACGAGGTGATACCCGCGATGACGCGCTCATCGGCCCCGAGATAGCAGGCGCTCACGCGCACCGCCGCATGATGCAGTCCATCGGTGCGCGTCCACGCGCGCAGGAGGAGATCGGATTCGGCGGCGACGTCGTCGAGATTGACGTCGAGGAACCGCACCATCGACGCACCGTCGAGTTCGAAGCGAACGGCGAAACCCGCCCCGAGACGGCCAATGCCCGATGCAGTGGAGACGTCACCAAAGGGCGGGTAGCCCAGCGCGTTCGCCCCCGGGGCCTCGGCGCCAGCGGCCCGGTCCGCGGGGCCGTAGATCTGCGGAGGAACGCCGGGGTTGAACACCGCGGCCTCCTCGAAGTCGAAGCGCTGCACGAGGCGTCTCGGCATGAGACCGCCATCCTGCGAGAGGACAGCGGCGAGCAGTGCGTGGGCGATGACCGCGGTCACGGAAGGTTCATCGGCATTCTCGGACACGGACTGCAGCGCGGTCCCATACGGGACAGGCCATACGGGACAGGCAGGCAACGCCGCCCTAAGGGACAGGCATGTGCGAGGTGCCTGTCCCATGAACTCGACTGGCGGACGCCCGGAGCGAACACTTTCGTTGGCGAACGAGCCTTTCCGCACACATCGGACAGGAAGGCCCACACGCGCGTCGCCAGTCGCGGCGGGAAACCCGAAGAAGGGACAGGCAATCGCACGGTGCAAGGCGCCTGTCCCATCACGCCCTCCCATGCCGCCTGTCCCATGACACCACGTTGATGCCCAAGGTGCCTGTCCCGTGGAGCCGGCCCCGTGGCACCACCCCATGACGCCGTGAAGCTGGTCCCATGAGGGCCGAGGTGCCTGTCCCGTGAGGCCCCGCTTGCGCGCCGCCCAACGCCGACAACCACCGACTGCCCGTTCGCGTTTCGCGCAGGAGCCAACCCTTCCGACATACCCGTACCATTCGCGATCCATGACCGCCATTCCGCCCGCAGCCGCCATCGACCTCCGCAGCGACACAGTCACGCGCCCGACCGCCGCAATGAAGGCCGCGATGATGTCCGCGCCCCTCGGCGACGACGTGCTGGGCGACGAACCCACCGTCCAAGCCCTCGAGGCGAAGGTCGCCGCCTTGCTCGGCAAGGAGGCCGCACTCTTCGTCCCCTCGGGAACCATGGCCAACCAGCTCGCCATCCGCAGCGTCTGCGAGCCGGGCGACGAGATCATCGCCCACCGCGACAGCCACATCATCCACTACGAGACGGGCGCACCGGCCGCGCTCGCGGGCTGCATGATCTGCCCGCTCGACGGCCCCCGCGGTCTGTTCGACGCGACACAGGTCCGCGCCGCCATGCGGCCGCGCGACCAGCACGCCCCCGTCTCACGCATGCTGGTGATCGAGAACACCCACAACAAGGGCGGCGGAACCGTCTGGCCGCTGGCGCAGTTCGAAGCCGTCGCCTCGGCAGGCCGCGAGTGCGGCCTCCACGTGCACATCGATGGGGCGCGGCTCCTCAATGCCTGCATCGCGCTCGGTGTCGCTCCCACGGCATATACGGCGCAGGTCGACACCGTCTCCCTCTGCTTCTCCAAGGGCCTCGGCGCCCCGGTCGGCAGCGCCCTCGCCGGCAGTGCCAAACTGATCGCCCGCGCCCGCCGTTTCCGCAAGATGTTCGGCGGCGCCATGCGCCAGTCGGGCCTGCTCGCGGCGGCCGCGATTCACGCCCTCGACCACCATGTCGCGCGCCTCGCCGACGACCACGCCAACGCGCGCCGCCTCGCCGCGATCATCGCGTCCACGCCGGGCCTCATCCTCGAGGGCACGCCCGACTCCGTGCCCACCAACATGGTCTTCTTCACCCTCGAGCCCCGCCTGGGCAGCGCCGCCGACTTCTGCACCCGCCTCGCCCGCCGCGGCGTCGCCGCCATCGGCATGGGCCCGAGCCGCGTGCGCATGGTCACGCACCTCGATGTCACCGCGACCGACATCGACCACGCCGCCGCGGCCATCGCCACGACTGCCGCCGAGTCCGCATCCTCCACCGCCTGATCCATGCCGCACTCCCTCGCCGCCATCTTCGACCTCGACGGCACGCTCGTCGACAGCTACGACGCCCACTTCGAGGCCTGGCGCCTCATCAGCGCGCGCCACGGCGTCGCGGTCACCGTCGACGACTACTACTCCCACTTCGGCCGCCGCAACGAGGATCTCCTGCGCGAGTGCTGGCTGCGCGCGGGCCGCGGCCAGCTCACGCCCGACGAGATCGCGGCGCTCGACCACGAGAAGGAGGCCGCCTACCGCGAGATCGTCGCGATCCGCTTCCCGATCATGGACGGCGCGCGCGAGCTCGTCGCGTCGCTGCGCGCCGCCGGCTTCCGCACCGCCGTCGGCTCGTCGGGTCCGCCCCTGAATGTGCAGCGCGCGATCGACGGCCTCGAGCTCGTCGCCGCCTTCGACGCCGTCGTCACCGGCCGCGACGTCAAGCGCTCCAAGCCCGACCCCGAGTGCTTCCTGCTCGCCGCCTCCAAGGTGGGGGTCGATCCCGCGCGCTGCGTCGTCTTCGAGGATGCACCCGCAGGCATCACCGCCGCCAAGGCCGCCGGCATGAAGTGCATCGCCATCACCTCCAAGGGTCACACGCCCGAGCGCCAGCGCGACGCCGACCTCATCGTGCCCACCGTCCGCGATGTCACCGTCGCTGCGGTGCGCGCGCTTCTCCACTAGACTCGCCGACCTTCACGGAAACCCCGCCTCACGGAGCAGTCCATGGACCCGCGCTACACGAAGCTCGCCGACCTCCTCGTCCGCCACTCGACCAAGCTCAAGAAGGACGAGCATGTCCTCATCGAGGCCTTCGACATCCCCGTCGAGATGACGATCGCCCTCGTGCGCGCGGTGCGCGAGGCCGGCGCACACGCCCACGTCGCCGAGCGCTCGGCGCGCATCATGTCGGAGCTCTACCGCGGCGAGGAGAAGGGCCTGCAGGTGTGGGCCGACAACGACCTCCACCGCATGAAGCAGATGCAGGCCTACATCGGCCTCCGCGGCGGCCACAACGTGAGCGAGCAGTCGATCGTGCCCGGCGAGCAGATGAAGCTCGCGGCGCGCACCTACTCCAAGCCCGTGCACTTCGAGCAGCGCGTCAACCACACCAAGTGGTGCGTGCTGCGCTGGCCGAGCCCCTCGATGGCGCAGCTCGCCGGCAAGAGCACCGAGGAGTTCGAGGACTTCTACTTCAAGGTCTGCTGCATCGACTACGCCA
>CAIOCH010000444.1 GCA_903856525.1 uncultured bacterium
GGGCGGGACGGATCACGGCGAAGGCTGTCAGGGTTGGGTGACCCACACGAAGCCTGAAGACCCCAAAAACAACACCGCCCCGCGTGGCGGGGCGATGTTCTGTTTCTTGTGCCGCCCTAGGCTCGGCGAGTGACGATCACTCCGCCTTGGCTTCGGCAGTCGCACCCTTGTCGCGCGCCTTGGCGGCGTACGCGGTGCGCTTGTCGGCGGTGCGGCGACGATTGGAGCGGCGGCCAGAGACCTGCGCGCCCTCCTCGCGACCGACGAGCTGCAGGATGCAGAGGTCGGTCTGATCGCCCACGCGGCGCTTGTCGAGCTTGATGATGCGGGTGTAGCCACCGGGACGGTCGGCGTAGAGCGGAGCGACCTTGGTCATGAGGTGCTGCACCAGACGCGGAGCCTTGCGGAGCTCACCGTAGCGGTTGAACTCGATGGCATCGGCCGCGGGAAGGTCCCACAGTTGGTGCAGGTTCTTCTTCTCGTCCTTCGTGTTCGGGTCAGCGACCCACGCGAAGACGGCGCGGTCGTTGATGCGCGACTCGACGGCACGGCGCGCGGACAGACCGCTGCGCTTGGCCATGGTGATCAGCTTCTCGACGAAGGGCTGCACAGCCCGCGCCTTGGGAAGCGTGGTCTCGATCTGGCCGTGCTCGAAGAGGCCCGCTGCGAGATTGCGGAGCATCGCGCGACGGTGATCTTCCTTCACGCACAGTTGCTTGCCAAATACACGGTGACGCATGACTCGTTCCTATCTCTCTGCTGCGATTGTTGCAGACTCGGACTCTAGACTTGATCGACCAAACCGCGGCTGCACTCAGCCGTTCACCAGACCATCCGGCACCGGGTAGCCCAGGTGCAGGCCGAGCTTCTCAAGCTCTTCCTTGACCTCGCGAAGCGAGGTCTTGCCGAAGCTGCGCACCGACAGGAGGTCATCCTCGCTGCGCTGCACGAGCTCACCGACCGTGCGGATCTTGGCGGTCTCGAGACAATTCGATGCACGCACGCTGAGCTCGAGCTCGGTGACCGGCATACGGAGCTTGCGGATGATCTCGTCATCCTGCGCGTTCGCATCGGCGACGTCGTCGGAAACGAGCGAATCGCCGATCTCATCGAACTGCACGAACGGATTGAGGTGCTTGCGAAGGATCTTCGCACCCTCGACCAGAGCCATGTCCGGGGTGATGGTTCCGTTGGTCCAGATGTCGAGGATGAGCTTCTGGTAGTTCGTCTGCTGGCCGACGCGGGTGTCCTCGGTCGAGAAGCGCACGCGCTGCACGGGCGAGAAGATCGCATCGATGGGGATCTCGCCGATCAACTGATCGCCGCCGCGGGTCGCATCACGGGCGATCTGCTCGCTGGCGGGCAGGTAGCCGCGGCCCTTCTCCACCGTGAACTCGATGTCGAAGTCGATCTTGTCGGTGAGCGTGGCGATCACCTTGTCGGGATTGATGATCTCGATCGAGGGGTCGCACTCGATGAGCTCGGCGGTCACATCGCCCGGGCCTTCGGCCGAAAGCTTCATGGTGCGCGGGCCATCGCCCTCCATCGCCACCACGATGCCCTTGATGTTCAGGATGATGTCCACGACATCCTCGAGCACGCCCGGGATCGTCGAGAACTCATGGGTCACGCCCTTGATCTTGATCTTGGTGATCGCGGCACCCTCGATCGAGGAGAGCAGCACGCGACGGAGGCTGTTGCCGATGGTCGTGCCGAAGCCCGGCTCGAACGGCTCCGCGACGAAGCGCGCGAAGGTGGGCGAGCGGAACTTGGGGTCCGACTGAATGTTCGCGGGAAGATCGAGGCCGCGCCAACGAAGATGCATCACAAACTCCTGGTGCCCATTCCGGGCCTTCGACAGATTCGGGCTTCCGCCCTGTTCGACACTCCCACAGCTCGGATGACCACCGCTGTCGATCGGTGGATGCCTTCTGTGCGGGAGATCCGGGGAAACCGTCGGCGTGGCCTTCGCCGCACCAACGGGGAACTCTTGCTCTCACGGTCCAGCCTCGGTGACATCGGATGAACCGAAGGCACCGATGCAGGCCCAATCAGACGCGGCGCTTCTTCGGCGGACGGCAGCCGTTGAACGGAATCGCCGTGTGATCCTCGACCGCAGTCACGCGCAGGCCGTTCGCCTGCAGCGCGGTGATCGCGCTCTCGCGACCCGGCCCCGGACCCTTCACGCGCACCTCGACCTCCTTGAGGCCGACGCGCTTCGCCTTGCCAACGGCCTTCTCGGAGGCGCGGCTCGCCGCGAACGGCGTCGACTTGCGCGCACCCTTGAAGCCAACGGTGCCGGCCGAGTCCCAGGCGATGGTCTCGCCATTGACGTCGGTGATGGTGACGAGGGTGTTGTTGAACGTCGCGTTGACGTGGACGATGCCACGGAGCACGTTCTTGCGGAGCTTCTTCTTCGGTGTCGATGATGCCGGGGTAGGCGTATTCATGTTTGGATCTCGTGTTCTCTCTGGCCGTTGCCGCTGAAAGATGCGAGGTCGTTCGAATGGAGCGGTTCAGGCGGTCCGGCCAAGCCGTTGACGCAACCACTCCATCACGATCAACCCTTCACGCCCTTCTTGCCGGCGACGGTCTTCTTCTTGCCCTTGCGCGTGCGGGAGTTGGAGCGCGTGCGCTGACCGTGCACGGGCAGGCTGCGGCGATGACGGTCGCCGCGGTAGCTCTTGATGTCCTTCAGGCGCTGGATGTCCTGCTGGATCTGGCGGCGGAGCGCACCCTCGACCACGATCTTGGCATCGATGATGCCCGCGATCTGTGCGATCTCCTGCTCCTTGAGGTCGTTGGTACGACGCTCCGGGTCGATGCCGACCTCGCGCAGGATTTCGAGCGCAACCTTCGGCCCGATGCCGAACACGTAGCGCAGCGAGACGCCAATCTTCTTCTTCTCAGGAATGTCGATACCAGCGATACGCGGCATGTCAGGCTCCGGTCAACGCATGCAATTCCACTGCAGCGTTCCACACTTGCGTGCATCCAACGGCAAACGACCGAGGGATGCGGATGATTCCGATGCTCCCACCCCACAACTTGGTCGAGGGGGAAGGGGCGATTGTACCCAAAATCCCGTTGAAGTCAGCCCTGGCGCTGCTTCAGGCGAGGATTCTTCTTGTTGATGACCAGACGCTTGCCCTTGCGGACGACGATCTGGCAGTCGCGGGTACGGCGCTTGATGCTCGAGCGAACCTTCATGGTGGTCTCCTAACTTCAGTTCTCTGTCTGTTCCGTCACCTGAGGTCGATCAGGCGCGTACTGGGCATTTGTTCTCGGTCGTTGCGACTCCCACTCAGTAGCGGTAGACGATTCGCCCCTTGGTCATGTCGTAGGGGCTCATCTCGACGGTCACGCGGTCACCGGGGAGGATGCGGATGAAGAACTTCCGCATCTTGCCACTGACGTAGGCGATGATCTCCTGGTCGTTCTGCAGACGAACCCGGAACATCGCATCAGGCAGCGCTTCGGTGACCTCGGCGTCGAGGGTGATCTTGTCTTCCTTCGCCATCTGTGGGAGGGGCTTTCGTTGGGGGTGCTTCTCTTCGATTGGGGCGGGACGGCTTCAGCCGACTCGGCGCGTGCATCGCGCCTCATCGACATCACGGGTACGGGAACGGTTCGCGGATGAGCGCGAGGTGAGCACCTCCGCGCCGTCGCGGGTCACGGCAACGGTGTGTTCGACGTGGCAGCTGGGTGCGCCGGAATCCACGACCACGGTCCAACCGTCGTCGGCGAGGGTCACGGCTGGGTTCACCAACTCGCCGCGGTCGTTGCGACGCGGACTCTCGAGCACAACCATAGGCTCGATCGCAAGCACCAGCCCGGGCCGCAGCGTGAAGTCGCCGCCCTCGAGGAACGATGCGTACACGCTGCAGGGAACCTGCGGCGCCTCGTGCAGCGCACGCCCGATGCCGTGGCCGACGAAATCGACCGCGACGGACATGCCGCGCTCCACCGCGATCGCCTCGATCTCCCGCGCCACCATGCTCCAGCGGATGCCGGGGCGGATGGATGTAATCGCACGCGCCAGCATGTCCTCCGCGCAGTCGACCAAGGCGCACGCATCGGCTGTCACGCAGCCCACACACACGCTCACGGCGCTGTCCGCGCACCAACCGTCGACCCGCGCGCCAGCGTCGATCGAAACGATGTCGCCCTCGCGGATCACCCGGGATCCAGGCACGCCGTGCACCAACTGCTCGTTGACCGAGATGCAGCTCGATGCGGGATAGGCGGGGCGGACTCCCATGTTCGAAGCGTTGCTTCCGCGATAGCCCAGGAACAGCGGCTCACCCCCCGCCGATTCGATCGTCGCGCGGACCACGGCGTCGATATCGGCCGTCGTGACACCTGGGACGCAGGCTGCAGACGCAGCCGCCAGCGCGTCGGCAACGACAGAACCGGCGCGGCGGATACCCGCAATGTCCTGCTCGGACCGCAGCGCCATCGGAGCGCGAGGCGAAACCGCGGTTCCTCCGTGCACGACTCGGGAGGCACCGCGGTGCATGCGCGCGACGCGCGCGGGAGCGATGGTGGCGCCACCGCTCATGTCAACTCGTCCGGCTCCTGATGCGCGGAGCCTTGCTGTCGTTGGCCCCCTGCGAGAGGAAGCCCGAGTAGTTGCGCATGAGCAGGTTGGCCTCGATGCGCTGGATGAGGTCGAGTCCGACGCTCACCACGATCAGGAGACCTGTTCCGCCAAGGAACTGCGAGACGTTCAGCGGTACGTTGAGGCTGCTGCTGACGACCGTTGGGATGACCGCGATCGCCGCCAGGAAGCCCGAACCCACGTAGGTGATCCGGTTCATGACCGTCTCAAGGTACTCCGCGGTTCGCGGGCCCGGGCGGTAGCCCGGGATGAACGAGCCGCTCTGCTTGAGCTGCTTGGACATCTCGTCCGGGCTGAACTGCACCGTCGTCCAGAAGTAGCTGAAGAAGAAGATCAGCAGGATCTCGGTGAAGATGTAGGGGAACTGACCGACCTCGCTGTTGACGCGGAGGAAATTGGTCACGTTCTGCCACCACTGCGGCGTCGTGCTGTCGGCGCTCGTGGCGAGCCAGCCGAACACCATCGACGGGAAGATCATGAGCGAACTGGCGAACACGATCGGCATGACGCCTGCGTGATTGAGGCGCAGCGGCAGGTACTGGCGCTGGCCGCCGTACACGCGGCGACCACGGGTGTGCTTGGCCTGCTGGATGGGGATGCGGCGCTGGGCGACGGTGATGAGGATCGCTCCGGCCACCACAAGGAAGAAGCCCGCAACGAGCGCGATCAAGCCGACGGGGTTGAGCCCATCGCTGTTGTTGATCGACGGATCGAAGTTGTCGACCACCCACATCACAGCGCTCGGCATGCCCGCGACGATGCCGCAGGTAAGGATGAGCGAGATACCGTTTCCGATGCCGTACTTGTCGATCTGCTCGCCAAGCCACATCAGGAACAGGCTGCCTGCGGTGAGACCCGCCAGACCCGCTGCATAGAACACGAACAGATTGTCCTGGAAGCTCGGCTCGATCCAGCGCTGCTGCACCATGTAGGACAGCCACATGGAGCCCTGGATGATGCACAGCGCCACGGTGGCGTAGCGCGTGTACTCGTTGATCTTCTGCTGGCCCGACATGCCGTCCTTCTTCAGGTCCTGCAGCGGCTTCCAAACCGTCGTCAGGAGCTGGAAGATGATCGACGCCGTGATGTACGGCATGATGCCCAGGCCGAAGATGGTCGACTGCTGGAGGCTTCCACCCGAAAAGATGGACGCGTACTGCGCGATGCGCCCGAACCCGGTGCTGTCGTCGGTGTTCTGGACCGCCTTGGCGATCTCGTCGGGGTTCACACCCACAAGCGGGATCACGAAGCCCAGGCGATAGATGGCGAGCAGGCCGAGCGTGAACAACACGCGGCGACGGAGCTCAGGGACCTTGAAGATGTTCGCGAAGGCTTGAAACATCAGGGACTCGGATATCTAGGTTCGGAGCGAAGCCAGTCAGAAAAGGCACGAGCACCGAACTTCACGTACTCCGGGCCACCAATGGACCCCTTATCGGCAAGGTCACTTGCCCGCTTCGGTGCAGGTTCCACCTGCAGCCTCGATCTTGCTCTTGGCGCTTGCGCTGAAGGCGGCAGCCACCACAGTCAACTTCTTCTTCAGGTCGCCGGTGCCGAGAACCTTGAGTCCGAGCTTGCTGTTCGGGATCAGGCCCAGCTTGACCAGCGTGTCGATATCGACCGTCGCGCCAGCCTGGAAGTTCTTCTCGAGCTCCCGCACGTTGATCACGTAGTACTCGGTGCGGAAACCCGCGTTCGAGAAGCCACGCTTCGGGAAGCGGCGGGCAAACGGCGTCGCGCCACCCGCATAGGACGGACGGCTGTTCCAGCCTGCGCGGCTCTTCGCACCCTTGTGGCCGCGACCGGAGGTACCGCCCTTGCCGCTGCCTTCGCCGCGGCCGAGGCGCTTGCTCTTCTTGTGCGGGCCGACCTTGGCGGTGATGTCGTGGATCATCATGACTGGAACTCTCCAGAACGGCGCGTGGCGCCGGAAATCACTTGCGGACTCTGACTCGTATGTCGTTCCGTAGCGGCTGTTTGGATCAACTTCCGCTACACGGCTCTGTCAAACTCAGCCGGCAGCGGGAGCATCAGGGACGCTCGGCGCCGCCTGGGGGGCTGCCTGAGGCGCCTCGGACTCGAATCGGCGCCCACGGCCACCGCCGCGGGGACCACCGCGACCACCACGGCGATTCTCATCACCGACGGTGTTCTTGGGGGCGGCCATCTTCTCGCCACCCTTGGTCTGCGGCATGAAGGCCATTCCGCGCTTGATCGCCTGCTCCACGCCGGTCTCGGGCAGGGTCACCCCACGCAGGGTTTCCACCTGCTGACGCGAGCGCATGGTGGCCAGTGCCGCCATGGTCGCCTTCACCACGTTCTTCTGGTTGCTGGAACCGTAGACCTTGGTGAGGCAGTCCTGCACACCGATCATCTCAAGCACCGCGCGCACCGCGGCACCGGCGATCACGCCAGTACCAGGAGCGGCAGGCATCAGCTTGACGGTCGTCGCACCGAAGCGACCCACCACCATGTGGGGGATGGTCTTCGACTGCATCTGGAAGGCGCTCATCTTGCGACGGCCTTCCTTCTGCGCCTTCTCGATCGCCTGAGGGACCTGGTTGGACTTGGCGTAGCCGACGCCAGCGCGACCGCTTCGGTCGCCGACGACGACCATCGCCGAGAAGCTGAAACGGCGACCGCCTGCGACGGTCGACGAGGTGCGGTAGACGCCGACGGTCGTCGACTCGATGGATGAAGTTTCGTCGATGAGCTCTGCCATGGTGAAACCTGTCTTCAGTCGCACCGCAGCGTTGGCAGCGGCGGCGCGGGGGTCGTGTCGATCAGTACTCGATCAGAACTGGAGTCCGGCCTCTCGCGCGCCATCGGCGAGAGCCTTGATGCGGCCGTGATAGAGGTAGCCGTTTCGGTCGAAGACGACCTTGGAAACGCCCTTCTCCTTGGCGCGCTGGGCCACGATCTTGCCGACGGCGGTTGCCTCCGACATCTTCGCGCCCTTGTCGGCGAAGCCCTTGTCACGGGTCGATGCCGACGCCAGCGTCTTGCCGGTCAGGTCATCGATGACCTGGGCGTACACGTGGTTGAGCGAGCGGAACACGGAGAGGCGCGGACGCTCGGGAACGCCGAGGATCTCCTTGCGGACGCCCTGCTTGCGGCGGGCTCGACGGACGCGCTTGGTGGTCATGCGGTTCATGGTTTGCTGCCTTCTGTCTTCTTTCGTCGGATCTGTTCAGGCTGCGATCGGCACTCTGGCGCGGCCGTGAGGCACGGCTGCGGAATGCGGCGGGTGCCTCGCCGCATCCGTGACTCTTCGTCAGCCGCCCGTCGCCTTGCCCTGCTTACGGATGATGGTCTCGCCGGCGTACTTGATGCCCTTGCCGTTGTAGGGTTCCGGCTTTCGCTTGGACCGGATCGCCGCGGCGAACTCGCCGACGCGCTGGCGGTCTGCACCGCTGATGGTCACGAAGATGCCACCCTCGGTGGCGATGTCGACCTTGACGCCCTGCGGGATGGGAAGCGAGATCAGGTTCGCGTAGCCGAGCTTGAGATCGAGGTTCTTGCCCGCGACCTTGACGCTGTAGCCGACGCCGACGACCTCGAGCTTCTCCGAGTAGCCCTCGGTGACGCCCTTGATGCAGTTGTTGATGTTGGCACGGGTGGTGCCCCAGAAGGCCTTGCGGTTGCCTTCATCGAGCCTCGCCAGGTCGGTCGTGACGACGATGTGGCGATCCTTCTCGTTCCAGGCCACCGAGACCTCGGGGCGGTACGCGATCTTGAGCGTCTCACCCTTGGGTCCGGTGATCGCAACCTCGCGGGTGCTGGCGTTCACGGCCACCTTGCAGTTGCCGGGGACGATGATGGGCTTCTTACCGATGCGCGACATGGCTTGCTCCTGTCGGACTCTGCGTGCTGTGCTCTGGCATGACTCTGGCTTGATTCCGGCTCGACTCCGCCTTGCTCCGGTCGGACTCAGCAGACCGTCGCGACGACCTCGCCGCCCACGCGCATTTCGCGCGCCTTGCGGTCGGACAGGATGCCGCGGCTCGTCGAGACGATCGAGATGCCGAGACCCTGAAGCGGGCGGGGAAGCTCGGTCATGGGCGCGTAGCTGCGGCAGCCGGCCTTCGACACGCGGCGGATCTCGTTGATGATGTTCTCGCCGCGGGTTCCGTACTTCAGCGCGATGCGGATGATGCCCTGGCGGCCATCGGCGATGCACTCGAAATCGGAGATGTAGCCTTCGTCCTTGAGGACACCGGCCACGCCACGGTTGAGCTTGTTGCTGATCACGACGACGGACTTCTCACGGTTCCGCACGGCGTTGCGGATGCGGGTGAGCATGTCGGCGGTGAGGTCTTGGGCGGACATTTCTTTGGCTCCTGTCCCCTGCGGGCTTCCGCGGGGCGAGTCGTTCGGTTCAATGCGTTTGGATGCGGATCACCAGCTGGCCTTGCGCATGCCGGGGATCATGCCCTGGAGCGCGAGCTCGCGGAGCATGTGGCGGCAGATGCGGAACTTGCGGTACACGCCGCGCTTGCGGCCCGTGATCTCGCAACGCACCTCGCTGCGGGTGCTGAA
>CAIOCH010000445.1 GCA_903856525.1 uncultured bacterium
GATGCCTCCGGCCGCCGCGCACGCGCGCGCCTCGGCGCGGATCGCGCGCTGGCTGTGCAGGCTGCCCGTCTCCTCGTCGGAGTTGAGGAGCATGGTCCATGCCGGACGCACGCCGAGTTCGGCCAGCACCTCGAGCGCGTGCAGCATGACGACGAGTCCGCCCTTCATGTCGATGGCCCCCGGCCCCTCGGCACGCGTGGGTGAGATCCGGGTGAGCGACTGGAACGCGCCGAACGGATCGTGCACCGTGTCGAGGTGCCCCGTGAGGAGGACAGGCCGGCCGGCACCGCCGCGAGCCACCGCGCGAAGCGCCACGGGAGGCACCGCATCGGC
The DNA here is from genome assembly GCA_903856525.1 of uncultured bacterium. Lineage (GTDB taxonomy): Bacteria > Planctomycetota > Phycisphaerae > Phycisphaerales > SM1A02 > QWPT01. The sequence goes on from CAIOCH010000445.1 coordinate 334, forward strand.
GGGCTGTCCCGGCTGCACAAGCCACGGCGGCTTCGGATCGCCCGCGATCTCGCTCATGGCCGCACCAAGCGCCTCCAGCCGGCGGCGGACGATGGCGCGGAACCGCGCGAGTCCCTCCTCGTGGCCCGAGCAGGTCGGGATGGCGACCCACTCCGCGAGGTCGCGTTCCATGGCCTCCTGCCGCGCCGACAGGCGCGCGGTGATGTCGGACTCGCGCACCTCAGGCATGGATCGCTCCATGCTCGGCGAGCGCACCCGCGAGGGCATCGAGATCGACCTCGCCCTCGAAGACCTCGGTCGCGGGGCCCGTCATGCGGACCCCTGCATCATCGGCAGGCCACTCGAGGAGAAGCGGCCCACCCGGCAGCTGGGCGCGCAGCACCCGCGCACCTCGACCGAGCAGCACCCCTGCCACGCACACGGCGCTCGCGCCGGTGCCACACGCGAGGGTGATGCCCGATCCACGCTCCCAGGTGCGCATGACCGCCTCGTCGGGGCGCGGCCCGTAGCGCACGAAGTGCACATTGATCCGCGCGGGGAACCACGCATCGCGCTCGATACGCGGACCGACCGACTCGAGGGGAACCTTCGCAGGATCCTCACAGCAGAGGATCAGATGCGGATTGCCCATCGAGACAAGCGTCAGGTGCGGCTCCACCTTCGCGGCGGACCACCACTCCTCGCCACCCCAGCGCGCCAGGTCCACCGCATGCGCCACCACGCGGGCGTCCGCTGCGACGCCGTCGATGCGCGCGGGAATGCGCCCGTGCGCCAGGATCGGCGCAGCCATCTCCACCGTCGCCTGCGCCACGCGGCCGTCGGCGCCGCGCGACCACGCCACCGCGAGCACGCCGCGCCCGGTCTCGACCCGCAGCGGATTCGCCGCGGCGATCCCGCGATCGACCGCGAACTTGGCCACGCAGCGGATGCCGTTGCCGCACATCTCGCCCTGGCTGCCGTCGGCGTTGAACATGCGCATGCGCACGTCGGCGTCGGCGCGGGTGGGCGCACACACCGCGATCAGTCCGTCGCTGCCGATCGCAAAGTGGCGGTCGCTCACCAGTCGCGCCGCCCGCGGCAGATCGATCTCCACGCCCTGCATCGCGTCGATGTAGACATAGTCGTTGCCGATGCCGTGCATCTTGGTGAAGCGCATGCGGCGAGTGTATCGCTTCAGAACGGGAAGATGCCGAGGAGCGCACCCGCGGCGACCACCGCCAGCGCACCCCAGCGCAGCACGGCCGCGAAGGCGTCGATCGGCATCGCGTCGAGCCGCTCGCCCGTGATGGCGCGCAGGTAGTCCTGGCGCCACGCGATCGATCCGTGTCGCCAGCTCGGGCGCGCGGGTGGAACATGGTTCAGCAGCGCCACCGATCCGAGCGCCCCGATCATCGCCTCCACCGCGGGCCTGGTGGCCGCGGTCGCCCCCTCGCCCCTGCTCAGCAGCTGCACCGCGTAGGTGTCGGCCTGCCGCTCGAAACGCCTGCTGGCGTAGCCGAAGAGCAGCAGCCCGAGCACGAGCACGCCCGCATCGCGTGCGAGCGACGCAACCTGCACGATCGACTCCTCCGACACCGCCGCGTTGGCCTGCGCGAACTCCTCGGCGAGATGCTGCGCCACGGGCGTGATGGCTCCCGACGCCACGGTCCAGCAGCCGAGGATCACCGCGAGCATCCAGGCGAGGTGCCGGTGCGCGACGTGGCCGAGCTCGTGCGCCATGACCGCGCGCACGTACGGGCGCGGCATCGACTCGAGCAGGCAGTCGGAGAGCATCACGCAGCGCAGTCCGGGCAGGACACCCATGACCGCGGCGTTGGCGATGAGGCCGTCGGTCGGCCACACCCAGATCTCACGCACACCGACGCCGGCGCCGCGCGCGAGCGCCTCGAGGTCGTCGCGCAGTTCGCCGGGCGAGAGCCGGGTGAGACCGAGCAGCGGCGGCACGATGAGCGGCACCAGCACGAAGAGCAGCAGCGCACCAGCCATGCCGCCGGCGAGACGCGCCTGCTCCGCGAGGTCGGGCCAGTGCAGCAGCGCCAGCTGCCGCGACAGCTCGCCGAGCGTGATCGGCACCACCAGTGGCGCGAGCATGGGCACGAGCCCCGCGCGCGCCTGCGCCAGCACATACGCCGCGCGCGACGGCATGGGATGCACCGGGGCGAGCGCATCGAGCCCGCGCACGATCGACGATTCGCGCAGGCGCTTCTCCACCGACCATGTGGTGGCGTAGACGAGCAGCGTGCTGCCGATGGCGGTGACGAGCAGCAGGATCGAAACCAGTGCCCACCCCGCGAGGGAGGCGAGGGTCTCCGGGAGTCCACTGCCCGCGGCCAGTCCCAGCAGGAGGCACACCTGCCAGCCGATGCGCCCGTTCGATGCGAACAGCAGCTCCACGCCTCGCCGGCTCCCGCGGTCCATGCCGCGGTGCGCGTATGCGGAGAGGATGGCCCCGTGCAGCAGCACCGAGACAGGGGCGAACAACAGGCACACCGCGCCCCATCCCGCAGTGATCGGCAGCGAGCCCGCCAGTTCACCGACGAGGAGCGCGATCGAGACCTGGACGATCAGAATGAGCTGCATGCGCCACCGGCCGTCATCCGCGCGGCCGCTCCACCGCGCCGAGATCGACCACGAAGCGGTCGTAGCGGTAGAAGTCGACCCCGATCAGGTCGGCGGAGAGGTAGCTGAACACCACGCCGTTGCAGCGGGTGCTGTCGGCGAAGGCGAAGTCGCCCATGTGCGGGCCCGCGTGCACCGAGTTCTCGTACTTCTGTGCGTGGTTGTGGAAGTGGAAGAGCCCCGTGTAGAGGGCATCGAAGAGCACCTGCGGGCTCTCGTAGCGGAGGTCGCCGTTCTTCGAGCGCGGCGGGAACTCGAGCAGTTCGCCGCGCCCGCTGTCGTCGAGCGCCACCACGCCGCCGAACTCGGTGGTGCGGTCCTCGCGGTCGCGGTCGGCCTGCTCGAAGACGTGTCGGACGAGCGCGGGTTCGGCGAGGACGTCGAGTGCGAGCACCATGGCGGCGAGATCCGACCAGTGGGCGCGCGCGCGCTGCTCGTAGAGGTTCTCGCTGAAACCGCTGCCGAAACCGGTGAAGTCGGGCGAGGCCCGGCGGCGGCCCTTGGTGCGGGCCTCGATCTCGGCATAGAGCGCGGACTCCTCCGCGGTGAGCAGTTCGGGGCGCCGGACCCGGGCGGCCACCGCGATCGGCAGCGAGCGGATCTCGACCGACTCGCGCCGCTCCCGCGGCATGGCGGCGAGTGCATCGCGCGCCGCGGCGAAGAACGCAGCGCGCGACGGCTCGCACAGCTTGCGCGCCCACAGGATCTCCTCGCGGGTGATGGGCATGGGCCCGAGCTCGGTCGCGACGCGCGCGAGGTCGGACAGCATGCCGTCGCCGCTCCACTGCGCGGGATCGGCGAGGAGCGCCCGCAGCCGCGCCTCATCGCCCGACTTCATGAGCAGTTCCCAGCAGCGGGCGCGGAGATTGGCCTGGGTGGCGGGATTCGCCTCGCGCATCGTCTGCAGCAGGCTCTCGCTCACGCGGTTCTCGCCCACGATGCGTCCGAGCGCGATGCGCTCCGGACGTTCCGAAAGCGCGAATCCGGTGGTGAAGCCCGTCGCGGGGTTCGCCCAGGCACGGATCAGGGTGGGCACCATGTCCTGCATGCCGCGCTCGGCGACGAGCGCGCAGACGCGTTCGCGCCACGCGATGTCGCCCATGCGGGGCAGGCTGTTCTCGAGCGCCGCCGTGACCGCCTTGGGATCGGTGTCGTAGAGCAGCGCGAAGGCGCGCTCGCGCGCGTCGATGGCGTAGCCGTCGGCAGCGATCATGCGCCGCAGTGCGGCGCGCGTGGCATCGTCCACGCCCCGCAGACGCGCCGCCTCGATGGCATCGAAGTAGTGCTCCCGCGACTGCCCGGAGCGGTTGAGCACCTCGGCGGGGTTCTGCACGCTCTCGGGGCCGCCCGTGCAGCCCGCAACGAGCAGCGCGATGGCTGCCGCGCACAGAAGGCGCGGCAGCGTGGAAGTCAGGCGAACGTGGACGTCGTGGGTCGGATGCATGGCGGGTGAGGGCGGTTGCCGGCGGCGGAAGGTGACAGAGACCGTATCATCCCGCTGCGATGAGTGAGCCTGCCCCAGAGCAACCATCCGCCGAAAGCTCGCATGGCGACGCTGCGTTCCGCCGCGATGTCGAGCGCGTGCTCGCCCTCATCCGGCCCGCGGTGCGCGAGGATGGCGGCGACATCGAGCTCATCGAGACGGTGGCGCCATCACTGGTGCGCATTCGTTTCCTCGGCGCCTGCGTGGGCTGCCCCTCGTCGTCGATCACCCTGCACCATGGGATCGAGCGGACGCTCCGCACCAAACTGGACCCCACGATCCGCGTCGAAGCGGTCTCCTGACTTGTTTCGGGACCATGAAGTACGGCGCGTTCGGCGATTCTTGCCGCCACCGAACGGTGATTCTCCCCACGGAACGCTTCCCTCCCCCCGTTCCTCGGGTAGTCTGACCCTTGTCCGTCAAGCGGCGGGCGGGCCTTGTGGCCCGGGCAGGAGGTCCCCACCATGCTGGTCATTACCCGTCGCGAAGGTGAAGAAGTCGTCATCGGAGACCCGTCGAGCCCGATGGGTGTCGTGCGCATCGTCGCCATCAAGGGCGACCGCGTGCGCGTGGCGTTCGACTTTCCCCGCACCGTCGAGGTGCATCGCCGCGAGGTGGCCAACGAGATCCTGCAGAACGCAGCGCCCGAGGATCGCCCGGTGATCGGGCAGATCCGCCCCGCGACCGAGGGTGGTTGAGCGGCATCGGGTGGGCACGGCGTGCCCTGAGCTGTCGTAGCTGCGATGGCGACCTCTGATGGAACGGACCAATGCGTGGTCAGGGGCGGGCGACCGAAAGTGGACGCTTCGAGAAATCCTGTGGTTCGAGACCGGCCTCGGGTAGAGATCCAGTCCGCCGAGATGGAAGAGGATCGCGTTCCGCAAGCGCTCGCGGTTCCGGTACCCGAACGCCCCCCCGCTTGATCCGCTGGATCCGTGCGTTCATCGACTCCGCCGCCTTGTTCGGCCGGCCGGTCACAAGCGCCTCGAGAAACGCGGTGAACCGCGAGCCGGGCTCGGCCCAGGGCGTCGTCGCCCGCACAGGGCTTGCCGCACTTCGGACAGCTCGCCTCGCCGCGGTGCGCGAGGAAGTGCTCGAGGAAGTGCTCGAGGAAGTCCTCGACCGTGCCGACCGCGAAGAGGGCTGTCGGTGTGGGATCACCCTCACGAAAGCCTGCAGAACCCGAAAATGAAAGCGGCTCCGGCCCTTTCGGGTCGGAGCCGCGAATCACCGACGACCAGCGATCCGTGCCGGTCTCAGCGATTGCCCAGCCATCCTTGGCCAGGCGGAGCGAAGCGAAGGAGCCTGCGCGCACCCGTGGCGCAGGCTGTGCCGGAAACGGTCGTTGCCTCAACGACCGTGTATCAGCGCGTCCCTGCGCTTCCACGTTCCAGCCACCGGTCGCCCGGCTTCCTTCATGGCTGGCGGCTCGACGATCCGTGTCGCACCACCAGCGTTGTTCGTTCCAATCGCGATCAAGCCCGTCAGGGCGCCATCGCGTGAGTTGCATGTGCCTGTCCGAGTCGTCACGAGCGCTCAGGCCGGACGCTTCGACCGCAGGATGGCGCGTTCGCCCTCGCGCATTCCGAGCGACACCAGTTCGAGATGGTCGCGCACGCCCAGGATCACGACCGTTCCGCTCAACCCGAAGTCGTTCAGCAGCCGATCAGGGATGCGCACACGGCCCGCGCTATCGAACGGCACCCTTGCAGCCCGGGGAAACAGATCCCGGTTCATCCTGACCACATCTTCCTGCGTGACCAATCCACTCTCGATTCGGTCGGCATGCTCCTCGAACTTCTTCTCTGGCCAGAGCCAGAGCTGTCCGTTCTGGCCGGGGGCGGCGATGAACACCTCGCCATGCCGATCGGCCTTCCATGCGTCCCGAATCTCCGCCGGGATGGCCAAGCGCTGTTTCGCGTCGAGGGAATGCTCGTACTCGCCGAGAAACATGACTTTGGCGCTCCGGAGGGTCCCCAGCACGTCCTTGGGCGACCATGGGAGAATACGACACTTCGCCCCACCTTTCAACACCTTGGCACACCAACGCCACATTTTTCTTGAGAAATTTTTCGGCTTTCGGATGCCTTCCAGGTAGCCTCGTTCCGTAACCGACTCATATTTCAATGGTTACGAAAGGACTCTCGCGACACGTGCCGTTGGGTGTCGGTCCTGTCGTCGTGGTTGATGGCCCCACCGATGAACCCGGTCCCGACTCCCGAGATGTTGCAGGCGTTGGCATCCGTGCCCGCTGGGCAGTTCCTGATCACCACCGCTCTGGGCGATGCACGCGATGGCCGCATCGTGGAGCGCGTGCAGCAGTGCGGCACCAATCCGCCCATGCTTCTCGTGGCGATGGAGAAGGGACACACGCTGTCGCCGCTGATCCGCGACAGCAGGACCTTCGCGGTGTCGCTGCTCGATCCGAGCGAGCGGTTGCTGCAGCGGGTGTTCGGTCCCGACCGCCGCATCGGCGACGACCCCTTCCTCACCTACCCGCACCAGGTGGGCGTGCTCGGCGCCCCGATCGTGACACGCGCGGTGGCATGGTTCGACTGCGAAGTCGTGCGCCACCTCGACATGGAGACCAACTTCGAGCTCTACGTGGGGATCGTGCACGGTGCCGGATTGGGCACTGCACCGGTCCAACGACTCGGCGCCGCCCTGCAGGCAACCCGCGCCGGGGAGTCACGCGCCGCGCGACCGCGACCATCCACGGATCGCGCGCCAGCCGCCGAGCAGCCGGTCGACCGACCACGGTCGACGGCCCCGATCCGCAGCGGCACGCGCGTGCGCTGAACGCCTACGCTGCCCGCGCGATGCTTCGACTCCCCCCCGCGCCGACGGCGCTCCGCGAAGACCCCTCCAACCGGCTTGGCCTCGACTTCGCGGCCGAGGCGACGCGCTTTCCCAAGCTCGGCTACGGGATCATCGACATGCACGCCCACATCAACGGCGTGGAGGCGAGTGCGGTGTGGGAGCCGATCGCCAGCGCCTACGGCGTGGAAAAGACGCTCTCGATGACGCGCCTCGAGGACGTGCCGCTCATGCGCGAGCGCTTCGGGGATGCGATCGAGTTCATCACCATCCCCGACTGGCACCATGCCGACAAGCGGCACGGGCACGGCACCGACTACCTCGCGCGCATCGAGAGCTACCGCGAGCAAGGCGCCAAGATCGTGAAGTTCTGGAACGCCCCCCGCTTCATCGACTTCGGACTCGAGGCCGGCGACAAGCACCTGCTCGCGCTCGATGGCGAGATGCGTGTGGAGCAGATGCGACTGGCCGAGCGGCTGGGGATGATCTGCATGACGCACGTGGCCGATCCGGACACATGGTTCGCCGCCAAGTACACCGATCGTGCGAAGTACGGCGCGAAGCTCGACCACTACGCACCGCTGCGGCGCGCGCTCGACCGCTTCGCCATGCCGTGGATCGCGGCACACATGGGCGGATTTCCCGAGGATCTCGGATTCCTCGACCGCCTGCTGGAGGCGCACCCGAACCTCCACCTCGACACCAGCGCCACCAAGTGGATGGTGCGCGAGCTGGGACGACACCCGCGCGACGAGATCGTGTCGTTCCTCACCAAGTGGCGTGGCCGCATCGTGTTCGGCACCGACACCGTGACCACCGACGAGCATCTGCGCGAGGGCGACAAGCTCTCCGAAATGGGCCGCAAGGCGACGTCGCGCGATGGCGCGCACGATCTCTACGCGAGCCGATACTGGGCGCTGCGCATGATGTGGGAGGGATCGGGCGAGGTGACTTCGCCCATCGCCGATCCCGATCTGGCGATGGTGCACCCGGAGCGGCACGGACCGCTCGACGCGCCCGTGCTGCGGGGGCTGGCGCTGCCGCAGGACCTGCTGCGCTCGCTCTACCGTGACGCCGCGCTGGCACTGCTCGCACGCGCGTGAAGCTCCCGGGCGAGTTGCGCGACATCGCCGTCGAAACGCGTGACCAGCGGATGCCCCGCATGCGGGCCGAGCTCGATCGACGCATGGATCAACGCGGGAACACCGCACGCGAGCGCCCACAATGCTGGAAGTGGCGACACGGGCGCGGGCGACGGGACTTCGCCCCGCCATGGCGCGCGCCAACCCGCGCACGCGGGCGGGTGTGTCCGCAATCCGTCCTGGTCGCAGATCGCCAGATCGAGCGCGGGCAGCAGCTCCCACGGGCGATCGCAGCGATCGTCGGCGATGATCGGCGACGCGCCCGGTGGCGAGGCGGGCGTCGCTCCGGCCAGGCTCGCCTCGATGACCATGCGCCGCGGCGCCCTCGGCGAAACCACGGGGCGCAGCGGCGATCCCGCCACCCGAGCCATGGCGATCGCGCGCATCGCGAACCCGAGATCCGCCCACTCTCCAGGCTCGCAGCTGACGAGCACCGCGCGCTCGTGCGGCGCGATGCCCAGTTCGCGGCGGATTCGGGCGCGGCGACCGTCGGGCCAGCGGGGTGCGGGCGGAAGCTCCAACGGCACATCGACCACGCCGACGCCCGCCAGTGCGGCGGCGCGGGGCCCGTACGCACGGGAGGCAGCCGTGAGCAGGTGCGTCTGCGCGCGCGGGTAGGTGGCGCCACGCCGACCGATGGAGATCACAGGGACACCCTCGCCAAGCCCCAGGGCCTTCAGGCGAAGCGCCCAGCGCTCGGGGCCGAACGCGAGCACGGCGTCGCCCTTCCGGGCCTCGCGCGCGATGCGCTCGAGCGTGCACTCACCCGCTTCCTCGAAGCAGACCACATGCGTGATGCCCTCGTACCCGTCCGCGGGGACACCGACGGCGGGATGCCGCGGGGAGGTCGCGCATCCGGGCACGGTCTGCATCACTGCTTCCGCGTACCCAGGTTCTCGCCGAGATCGATGCGATCGTGCTGGTAGAAGAGCTTGCCCACCTGCGAGGCGATCTTGCGGGCAAGCTCCTCCTCGATCTGGGTGCGGCCGGCGCGCGTGCGCAGCACCGACTGGTCGGCCTCGCGGATGGTGGCCGTGACCTCGCGACCGCGCGGCAGCGTGTGCTCGCTGGGGTACACACGCACCTGCTGGTCGATGTCGACCACCTTGACCACGACCTTGGCGGTGGGCCGAAGGCCCTGCGAGTCGCTGCGGCCGGCGAGATCGAAGACCTCGGGCTGGATGTGGATGACCTGGCTCGCGTCGAGCGCGCGACCGATCGCCTCGATGGACATGAGCTTGTCGGCGCTGCCGCCAGAGCCCGTACGCGCAATGGCGATGGCATCGCGCGTGGCGACCGTCGAGGTCAGCAGCTCGCGGTTCATGAGATCGAACGAGACGGCATCGCCGATGGCGGTGCGGAGCGCCGTGCGCGGCAGGATGTTGCGTGGATCGTCGACGAAGACGACCGTCTTCTTGTCGGGAAGCGTGTACTCCGCGTCGATCTGGCCCGGTCCCTCGATCGCGTAGGCGACCGGGGTGATGATGTTGCACGACGCGAGCGCGGACAGCAACACGGCGGCACCGAGGGCGGCAGCGAGGGCGGCGGCGGCACGGGC
>CAIOCH010000446.1 GCA_903856525.1 uncultured bacterium
AGGACCACGTCGGGGACCACGTCGGGGACCACGCCGGGGACGTGCGGGGTGCAGGCGTACCGGGGGTGTTGACGCAGCGGTCGCGCATGCCGCCAGGGTGCGGGCGGGACGGATCACGGCGAAACCTGTCAGGTCTGGGTTACCCACACGAAAGCCTGAAGACCCCTATTCGTTTCCGCAGACACGCTGCATCCGACTCGATCAGAACTACCTGTTCGACGTTGGCGCCTACACGGCAAGCCCCAGCTACTACGGCACCTTCGATCAGCGCGGCAACGCGTACAACTGGAACGACCTCGATGGCCGGTCCTCGCCTCTGCGTGGCCTCCGCGGCGGTTTCTTCTTTGCCGGCGCCCCGTCGGTCCAAAGCACCACATTCTCCCAGGCCACGCCCGGACGCGAAGAAGCCGATACGGGATTCCGGTTGGCGAGCCGGATTGAGCTGGCTGGGGCCGCGCGGCGGATCGCCCTGCGACGCTGCGCCTAGCGATCCCGCCGGGGCGCGACTTCGCGCACGGCGCCGTGCAGTTCGTGCACCTCGGCCACGATCGCGTGCGCGCGCGCGGCCTCGAGTTCGCTGCGGTCGCCAGCGCCCCACAGGACGCCGATCGTCGCGGTGCCGCACGCGTGACCGGCGAGGACATCGTGCTCGCGGTCGCCGATCATCACGGTCGCGTGCGGTCGCGCGCCAGTCGCGGCGAGCGCGCGACGCAGCGTGACCTCCTTCGGCTCGATGACATGCTCGTCGTGCGGCGCGTAGATGACGGAGATGTGCGCGCGCAGCCCGATCTCGTCGACGAGCCGCTCGGCGACGGGGCCGAACTTCGAGGTCACGATCGCGATCGGCGCCTGTTTGCGCAGCGCCGCGAGTGCGGCGGGAATCCCCGCGATGATCGTGGTCTCCGCAGCGGACATCGCGCGATAGCGCTCGCGGTAGCGAAGCACCAATTCCGCCGCGAGCGATGGCTCGCGCCCTTCCTCGGCAACGATCCGGTCGAACGTCGCCCGCAGCGGCGGGCCGATGAACGAGCGCGTCACCTCCGGAGGCCGCAGCGAGATGCCGACCGATGCGAGCGCGTGATCGAACGTGTTCGTGATCGCGTGCGTCGAGTCGACGAGGCAGCCGTCCAAATCGAGAAAGATCGCGTCGAGAAAGATCGCGTCGGGGAAGCTGGCGTCGGGGAAGATGGCGTCGGAACCGCCCATCGCATGCACACCGCGCTCAGTCGGCCTTCGGCGTGACCGCCTCGGCCAAGGCCTGCGCGCCGCCGACGACAGGTAGCTCGAGCGATGTCCCGGCGAGATCGACGGTCAACTTCGTCCCTGCCTTCGGCCACAGCGTGAAGTCGCGGTCGCTGCTGAAGATCATGAGCGCCAGCTGCTCGCCCGCCGCGATGACCTGGTCGTCCGGCTCGAGCTCGAAGGTGAGGTCGTAGAACCGCCCCGGCTCGAGCGGCGCCTCGTCGTCGATCGACGAATGGTTGCGGGGATCGGCCCAGCCGCGGGTGACGATGTCGCCGCCCACGCTGCGGCCGCCCTTCCACGGGAGCGACACCAGCCAGACGGAAAGGTTCGCCGCGGGCTTGTCGCAGGCGACGCGGACGGTGAGCTTCGGAGTACCCGAGATATGCAGCGGAGCCGTGAGCTTCGGAAGCGCGTAGAGCAGGCGATGCTCGGATTTCGCGGCCTTCGCGAGCGTCGTGCCGGTCTTCTCGACGTCGTCGACGAGCGTCTCCTTCGCGGTGTCTGCAGTTGGACCGGCATCGAGCGCACCGATCCCGAGTCCGCCCGCGCGGGGTCGCAGCGTGATCGGCTTCGCATCGGGGTTCGGCCAATCCGCGTATGTCGTGAGCTCCGAGCGCTTGCCGCCCTCGCGCACGATCGCAAACGGCGGATCGTGCTCGATGCCGTTCTCAACGCCGCACAGCCAGCGGGTGAACCAGCGGTTCTGCATCTCGAACGGCGGATCGCCGCCGTGCCCGCCCTGGTGGAGGTAGAGCTTCGAGGGCACGCCCTGCTGCTTCA
>CAIOCH010000447.1 GCA_903856525.1 uncultured bacterium
ATCCCGCGGCAGCTCTTCGAGGTGGCGGTGCTGGCGGCCATCGGCAACAAGGTCGTGGCGCGCGAGACGGTGAAGGCCGTGCGCAAGGACGTCATCGCCAAGTGCTATGGCGGCGACATCAGCCGCAAGCGCAAGCTGCTCGAGAAGCAGAAGGAAGGCAAGAAGCGCATGAAGCAGATCGGCAGCGTGTCGATCCCGCAGGAGGCGTTCATGGCCATCCTCGACCAAGGCGACTGAGCCGTATCGGGGCGCTCGCGGCTCGCGGCTGCGTGCTTTGACCGGTTCGGCGGCGACCGCTCAAATCACGACAGGTTGAGCACCTTCATGACCTCGGCCGTGATGTCGACCTGCGCGGGGTACTTGAGGAACGTGCGGGCGCGGATGCGGTCAACCGCCTCGGGGCCCGCCTTGCTCTCGAAGGGATCCGCCGTCGGCTGGAAGCGGAACACGAGGTCGATCGATTCCTTGTCGGCCACGGCCTCGACCGCGGACACGAGCTCGCGGTAGGCCGACTCGAACTGCTCGGCGGTGAGCTTGTCCCGCTCGCCCATCGCGCCCTGGCCGAACTGCCGGTACTCCTGCTCGAGCACCTGGAAGGCCTGCTGTCCCTCGGCGGGAGGCATGCCGTCGGCGGGAATGGGGAACTTCTGCTGGATCTCCTCGGCGCGACGCTGGAAGTCAGCCTCGGCCTTCTCGATCTTCTCGCGCAGCGCGTCGCGCTTCTCGACGTAGCTGGCGCCATCCAGGAGCTTCTTCATGATCCGGTCGATGTCGACGGCACCGATGCTCCACGCGCGGTTGGTGGCTCGGTCGCCCCAGCCGATGCGGCCGTCCTGCGCCGCGACGCGCAGCGCGTCCTTGCCCTCGCCGGCGTTCAGGATGAGCGCATCGGCGGGTCCGAGGTCGCCGAGCGCGAGCGTGGTCGATGCCTCGGCCACGGGGGTCGCGGGACCACGCAACGCCACGACGAGCGCCACGGCGGAGAGTGCGAGCGAGCCAGCGACGATCAGGCGGTCGGTTCGAAGCATCCGACGAGTGTACTCAAGCCCGCAGGAGGCGGGTGGTCTCGCTGCAGAACCACGCACCCACGCGCTGCTTGAATGCCTCCAGCGGGGGAGCGCCCGCACCGACCTCCGCGGTGACGCTGGTCACGGGGCGCTGGAGCCCGCACGGCACGATCAACCCGAAATGCGCGAGATCAGGCGCGACATTCAGGGCGAAACCGTGCATGGAGGCGAAGCGCGACAGCCGCACGCCGATGGCGGCGATCTTGCGCTGCGGCTCGCCGTCGGAACCGACCCACACCCCGGTCGCCGAGGGGTCGCGCAACCCACGCAGGCCCTCCGGCGCAATCGCGTCGATGACGCACTGCTCCAGCCAGCGCACGTACGGATGCACCTTGAGCCCCAGGCGCTGCAGGTCGAGGATCGGATAGGCGACAAGCTGCCCCGGACCGTGGTAGGTGACGTCGCCTCCGCGATCGGTGTCGACGCGCTCGATGCCGTGGCGAGCGAGCATTTCGTCGCTCGCCAGCACGTGGTCCGCCGCACCCACGCGCCTCGTCACGGTGACCACGGGAGGGTCGTGCTCGAGGAGGAGGAGCGTCATG
>CAIOCH010000448.1 GCA_903856525.1 uncultured bacterium
ACGGTCTCCGCGCAGCGCGCGCATGATGTCGGGATTCACTCCGCATCCGGCGGAGCTCGAACCGTCCGCCGGGACCGCCGATGCGGATCGCGCGCGAGTGGAGCGGCTCGAGCGCATGATGCGCTCGCTCATGGGTGAGATCGCGGATCTCAAGCGGTCCACCGGCAACGCGCCCGATCCATCGGGTCCGAGCGGGATGCCGCCGGTCGAATAGCCGTTGCTCCGCCGGCGGGGTGAATGCCCGTGGCGGTGGGACGTGGGGAGACCGTGGTTTCTCGGTCCGAGCGCAGGGGCCCGTCCGCGTGGTCGGGTGCCTTGCCGTCGGTTCGATCGCGGGAAAGCGCGCGAAGTGGAGGTTTGTCGGCGATCCGCGTGACGACACGCAGTACCTTCGGGGGATGCTGGTGTCCGCGTTCACGACTCCCGTGCTGCTTGCGTCCGCCCTCATCGCCGGATCGCTTCCCGTGCCTCCCGTCGGGCCCGCGGGGGCGCGTGCATCGCGCGAGCCGGCAGAGCGCGCGACGCGTGGGGCGGCGCCATCGAAAGCCCATTCCGCCGCGCCCGTTCCCGCGCGGTGGATTGACGGCGGGGAGGCGGGGTTCCGCTTCGCAGCGGGTTTGCATGCGGCGTTGATGGCGCACGATGTCCGTGCTGCGCGCATCGAACTGCCGCTGCCGGGCATCGGGGAACGGTCGCTGACCCTGACGCGCTTCGAGGCCGTTTCGCCCGACGCCACCGTCGAGGTGGGCGTTGGCCGGCGCGTGCCATCGTCGGCGCTGCAGCATGCGCTGCACTCCGTCGTGCACTTCGAGGGCTCGGTCGAGGGCGTCGAGGGGAGCTCGTGCTACCTCGCGTTCGGCGCCACGGGCGCTGCGGGGTGGATCGACCTCGGCGGCGGGCGCGGGTCCTTCACGCTGCGGCGGGTGGCGAGCGACGCGCCCGGACTGTGCGCGGGTACCGTCGAGTTCGTGCGGTCCGCGGGCACAAGTGCGCCCGATGTGCCCGTCTGCGGTGGTGCGCATGAGGAGGGGCACGACCATGACCACGGTGAGGGTGGCATCGCCGGCTTCGGCGCCGTGCCCCCAGGCGTGGTCAAGGTGGTCGACATGGCCATCGACACCGACTTCGAGTACTTCCGCATCTTCAACGATGCCACCGCGGCCACCGAGTACCTCGGCACGCTCACGGGGGCCATCGCCGCCATCTACCGGCGCGACTGCAGCGCCACCATCCGCATCTCCTACGTGCGGCTGCAGGCCGATGCCGCCGACCTCTTCAACGAGAGCGATCCGCTCGTGCCGTTCCGGCAGTACTGGACCGCCAACGGTGGTGCGATCGACCGCGATCTCTTCACGCTCATCACGGGCCGCCGAAATCTGCCGTACGGGGGAGTCGCGTATCTCAACGCGGTGTGCCAGAGCTTCGGCTATTCGGTCAATGGATACATCAACGGCGTCTTCACGGATCCCATCGTCACCCATCCCGGCAACTGGGACATCAATGTCGTGGCGCACGAGTGGGGGCACAATCTCGGCACGCGGCATACGCACGACTACGGCATCGACACCTGCGCCTCGGGAACGGTGCAGCGCGGCACCATCATGAGCTACTGCCACACGGTGCAGGGGGCGAGCTCGAACATCGATCTGCGCTTCCACCGCGGTACGGCCGAGGCCATCGAGTCGCTCATCGCCACGGTGCCGTGCCTCGGCAGCGACTGCAACGGCAACGGCATCGATGATGCGGCGGAGATCGATGCGAGCGCGTCGCTCGACACAAACGGCGACGGTGTCGTCGACGGCTGCCAGGACTGCAACGGCAACGGTGTGCCGGACCCCGTGGAGATCGCCGCGGGTGCGGCCGCCGATGTCGATGGTGACGGGCGGCCCGATGCCTGCGAGCGGGACTGCGATGGCAACGGCACCATGGACGCCCTGGAGATCGCGCTCAACGCCGACCTCGACAAGGACGGAAACATGGAGCTCGACGCCTGCCAGGAGGACTGCAACGCCAGCGGCACCGCCGATGCGGTCGAGATCCTGTTCAACATGTCGCTCGATCGTTCGCGGGATGGGCGCATCGACGCCTGCGAGGATTGCGATGAGGACGGCGTCGAAGACTTCACCGAACTGCGCGGCTCGCGCTCGCGCTGGGTGGCGAGTGCGGGCGATTCGCTGCTGCGCGAGCTCGACCCGCGGTCGGGTGTGGTGCGGCGTACGGTGCCGTGTGGTACGGCGGCGATCCATGATCTTGCGATCGGAGCCGATGGGCGGCTGTACGTGGCCACGGGCAACCGGGTCTACGCGCTCGACCGCGTCCAGGATGCCGAGGCGAGTGCGTGGTCGGTGGCGCTCGCCGCCGAGGCGCGATCGGTGGCGGTGGCGCCCAACGGGCAGCTGGCGGTCTTGCTGGCCAACGGCACGGTGCAGCTGCTCGCGGCCGATGGCACGGTGGCGTCGACGCTCGCGGTGGGCGGACCGCCGGCGGGGACGGCGTTCGACATGGTGTTCCGCACGCAGCCGGGCGGAAGCACCGATCTGCTCGTGTCGTACTCGGCGGGCGTCATCCGCCGCATCGAGTGGCCGGGCGGCGCGGGCGGTGTGTTCGCCGATGTCAGCGCGTCCGCGCCCGACTTCCGCGGCATGTATGCGCTCGCCGATGGCTCGGTGTTGGTCGCCAGCGGAGCCTTGAGCGCCATCGTGCGCTTCGACGCCAGCGGCACCTATCAAGGCGAGTGGGATGTGGAGAACGCGGCCCTGCTGAACGCTCCGCACTCGCTGTGCGATGCGGGCGATGGACGCGCGGTGCTCGCGACGGGCGGTGCGAGTTCGTCCACCATCAACGGCTACAACCTCGCAACGGGGTACACCGAGCGCACCTACCGCGTCTACCCCGCGGATGCTCCTGCTGCGACGGCCATCGTGATCGCGCCGCCGAGCGCGACCGATGCGAACGGGGACCTCGTGCCCGACGAGTGCCAGTTGCCGTCCGCCGACCTCAACGGCGATGGCGCGGTCAACGCGGCCGATCTCGCCATCCTCCTCAACTCGTGGGGCGCGTGCGCAGGCTGTGCCGCCGACCTCGACGGCAACGGTACCGTGGGCGCCGCGGACCTCGCCGTGCTCCTCAACGCGTGGGGTTGACCAGCGCCGTGGTTTGAGCAGTCGCGGCGTGGTTTGAGCGGTCGCCGCTGCGGCGGCTCCCGGGGTTTGAGCGGTCGCCGCTGCGGCGGCTCCCTCTGGTGGGGAGGACGGTTGTCGACTTCGAGGTGACGACGGTGGGAGTGACTTGCATGAGCCTGCGGAAACCTCGGGTGCCCGTCAGTCGCCGCGGAGCGGAGACGTGGTTTGATCGGTCGCCGCTGCGGCGGCTCCCTCTGGTGGGGGAGGACGGTTGTCGACTTCGAGGCGACGAAGGTGGG
>CAIOCH010000449.1 GCA_903856525.1 uncultured bacterium
GGCCCGATGGCCGCCTGCGGCGTCGACAATGACACCGACTGCGATGACGCCAACGCCGCGATCAACCCGAACGCGACGGAAGTCTGCGACGTGGCCGACACCGACGAGGACTGCGACGGTCGCGCCGACGACAGCGATGCCGATGGCGCCACCGGCAAGACCACCTGGTACCTCGACACCGACCACGACGGATACGGCGTGATGGGTTCGACCGCGGTGGCATGCGATCTTCCCTCCGGATACGCGCCGATCCCCGGCGACGTCTGCCCCTCGAACCCCACCAAGCAGCTCTCCGCCGGCGTCTGCGGTTGCGATCTCAACGACACCGACATCGACGACGACAACCGCATCGACTGCGTCGACATCGAGCTCGAGCTCATGGCGGCGGAGCCGTTCATCGACGCCGCCATGCCCTACGTCGTGCGGGTGCGGGCGAGCACCATCGACGCCATCCTGCCGATGAGCGGCATGCAGCTCGCGGTCAAGTTCGACGCCACGCGCCTCTCGCTCGACGCGGTGGTGCCGGTGGCGCCCGAGGCCGGTGGTCCGTTCGGTCTCCCGATCGCCACCCAGATCGTGAACACCCCCGATGCCAACGGCGAGGGCTCGCTCCGCTACGCGATCGGCGTGGATCACGACGATGTCGGATTCACCCAGACCGCGGGCATCGTCGACCTCGTGTTCAGCGTCAAGCCCGGTGCGGACCTCTGCGCCCAGGACATCCAGCTCGCGCGCCTCGCGCAGGTCGGCACCTGGCGCAACCTGTTCGTCACCTTCAGCAGCATCGGCGTCACGCCCGAGATGTTCAGCCTGCCGATCGTCAATCTCGACACGACCAACCCCGTCATCGCGGGCGTGCCCGAGAGCGTGGCCATCCCCGCCGATGCCGGATCGGCGTACGGCGCGTTCGTGGCCGCACCCACCGTGGTCACCAGCGACAACTGCACCGATGGACTGGTGGCGGACCTGCTCGTGACCTATCCCGAGACCCTCGGCACGGCCACCGCGTGGCCCGCCGACGGCATGTTCCCCGTGGGCGTCACCACGCTCGAGTGGACCGCGACCGACGAGACGGGCAACGTCGCGCAGCATGTCCGCACGATCACGGTGCACGACTACCAGCTGCTCGACCTCGATGTGGGCTTCACCTCGCACCAGAAGGGCGCCTCGCTGCGCACCTTCCGCGTGTCGGCGGGCGCGCATGTGCAGCTCGTGTCCGACGTGCTCATGCCGCGCTGGTCGGGCTCCACGCCCTCCACGGCGTCGGTGACGTCGATCCAGCTGCCCGTGGCCGCCGGCTATCCGTGCATCGCGGTCAAGGACACGGCGCACTCGATCAGCGCGACGGCGGTGCCGCAGATCGTCGGCACGCGCTACAAGGCCGCGGTCACGCTCAAGCAGGGCGACACGCCCAACGCGGCCAGTACCCAGGGCGACGACAAGGTCGACATCAGCGACTTCAGCCTCTTCGTGGCCAACATCGGCTCGCCGGTCGCGACCAACGCGCCGTCGAACTTCAACGGCGACACGGAGATCAACACGGCGGACTTCGCGAGCATCTCCATCAACTTCTTCCTGCGCGGCGACACCTGTGGTGGCGCGGCGCACGACGGCAGCGCACCCCTCTCGCGCATCAGCGTGAAGGAACTGCGCCGCCAGGGCCTCGGCCACGCCGCGGTCGCCGACTTCAACGGCGACGGCTGGGTCGATGTGCGTGACATCCAGATCTACATGCAGGGCGGACAGGTGCACAGCACCTTGCACGCGCCCACCGACGGAGTGTCAGAGAACGGTTTGAACAGCGGCTGGTGATGTATGGCCACAACCTAGGAATCGCGCCCCGGTCGTCCCCGGGGCGCTGTTCGTTTTGGGGGGCGGGCGCGGCGGGTAGCGTTCCGCGCGGCGGTGTTCGACGGACGGGAGCGACTCCGTCTACTTCGCGCCGCAGTCCTTGCCGATCGCGTTGGCAGCAGCGGCGAACTCGAAGTCCTTCTCGCTGATGCCGCCCGCATCGTGGGTGCTGAGCGAGAGCGTGACGCGGCTGTAGCGGATGAGGATGTCGGGGTGGTGCTGCACCGCCTCGGCACGCCCGGCGATGCGCTCGACGAACGCCATCGCGGCCACGAAGTCCTTGAAGCGGAAGGTCCGCTGGATCTCCTCGCCTGGTTGCGACCACTCGGGGAGGTCCTCAAGGCGGGCCGTGACGTCTGCATCCGACAGCTTGACCGGGGTCATGGCGCGGAGTGTAGTCGAGCGCCCGTATGCTTTCGCCATGCCCGCCGCCGCCCGCACCACCCGCCTCGCGCCGACCCCTTCGGGGGCGCTGCATGTGGGCAACGCGCGCACCTTTCTCGTGAACTGGGCGCTCGCGCGCCACGAGGGCTGGCGCATCGTGCTGCGGCTCGAGGACCTCGACCTCGGCCGCGTGAAGGCCGGTGCGCACGAGGCGGCGCTGCAGGACCTTGCGTGGATCGGCGTCGACTGGGACGGCACCCCCGAGGTGCAGTCGCGGGATCTCACGCCCTACCGCGAGGCCCTGGCCCGGCTGGCGACGGACGGCCGCGTCTTTCGCTGCGACCGCTCGCGGACGGAGATCCGCAACGCCGCCAGTGCCCCGCACGCGGATGACGGTGAGACGCGGTATCCCCCCGAGCTCCGCCCACCGCGGCCGTGGCCGACGGGCATCGCCACATGGGACGCGAACCACCGACTGTTGGTCGAACCCGCCCCCGAAGTGGTCCACGACGAGTTCCTCGGGACACATGCGTTTGATCCCGGCCTCGAGGCGGGCGACC
Organism: uncultured bacterium; assembly: GCA_903856525.1. Classification (GTDB taxonomy): domain Bacteria; phylum Planctomycetota; class Phycisphaerae; order Phycisphaerales; family SM1A02; genus QWPT01. Next base: position 2,796 of record CAIOCH010000449.1, read on the forward strand.
TCGTGGTGTGGACCAAGCTCGGCGTGCCCGCATACCAGCTCGCGGTGGTGGTCGACGACGCGCGGCAAGGCGTGAGCGATGTGGTGCGCGGCGACGACCTCCTCGCGAGCGCCGCGCGGCAGCAATTGATCGCGCGCCACCTCGGCGTGCCGCACGCGCGCTGGTGGCATGTGCCGCTGGTCTACGGCGACGATGGCAAGCGGCTGGCCAAGCGCCATGGCGCGCACAGCCTCGCGCAACTGCGGGCCGATGGCGTGCCGGCGGCCGCGGTGATCGGCTGGTGTGCGGCGAGCCTCGGGCTCATCGATCGACCAAGGGCGCTCGAACCGCGGGAGTTCCTCGCGCGGGCCACGCCCGATGCGTTGCGCGCGGCCATGCCCGCGCTGCGCGCGCGGCCGAGCGTCTTTGGCGCGGATGATCCCCGCTCCCTGGGATCGCTCGGCTGATCAGGTCGCCTCCGCAGCGGCAGGCGGCGCGGCTTGCCGATGCGAAGTCCCTCACGTCCCAGCCCTGCGTCCCGCGCTCGACTTCGCGCGCGGCATTCCGTACGCTCCGCGGGACATGCTCCGCGCAACGCCCTTCACGACCGCCGCTCTCGCCGCTTCGATCCTCGCCCTCGGCGCCTGCGACGGCGGCACGCCTCCCGCGAGCATGCCCGTGAGCGTCCAGGGCAAGACCTTCACCTGTCGGCTGGCGATCAACGACGCGACCCGCGAGAAGGGCCTCGGCGGCGTCGCATCGCTGTCGCCCGACGAGGGCATGCTCTTCGCCTTCAACGACACCGCGCCGCGCAGCTTCTGGATGGTGGGATGCATCATGGACATCGACATCGCCTTCGTCGATCCCTTCGGCTTCGTGACCGCGGTGCACACGATGCCCAAGGAGGAGCTGCAGCGCCCCGACGAGACCGAGTTCGCCTACCACAGCCGGCTCGCCCGCTATCCATCGCTCGCGCCCGCGCAGTACGCGCTCGAGGTCGCTCCCGGCACGCTCGCGCAACTGGGTGTGAAGCGGGGCACGCGCATCGAATTCGACCGCGAGCTCCTCAAGAAGCACACCAAGTGAGCCGATGCCGACCGTGTGGGTCCCTCCGTGCCTGCGCGCATGTGCGCGCGGGCGCTTCCCGGGCGATTCCACCGCGGAATCGAGGGAGTTATGGGCTCGGCCCGACCGACCATCCGCATCGCCGTGATCAGTGCCGCTGCGAACGCAGCGGAGGCTGCGCGCTGGCGTGACCGCATCGATGCGGAGATCCCCAACACCACCGTCTCGCTGCTGGCGGCCGAGTCGCTCGTCGAGCCGACGGGAACCCCCGTGCACCTCGATGTCGAGGTCGCGGTGCTCTTCGCCCCCGACGCGCAGGGCGAGGCCGACGCCGAGGTGGACGCCCTGCTGCGCTCCGTCGAGCGCGGCGCCAACGATCCGAACGCGATCACCAGCGCCCGCGTGATCGAGGTGGGCGATGCGACGCGACTTCACGCGCCCCGCAGCGGCGTCGACTTCGTGCCGCGCGCCCATGCCGACGACGAGCTGATCCCGTTCCTCCGCGGCACGCTCGCGTGCGCGCAGGGCCTGCGCAACGCCCGCCGCGAGATCGCGCTGCTCGGCCGCGTGGTCGACTCGATGCGCGCCGAACTCGAGGAGCGCAACGAGGAACTGCAGCTGGCGGCGCTCGTGCAGAAGGACTTCCTTCCGGCGCCGCTCGCGCCGCTCCATGGCGTGCGCGTGACCTCGCTGTACCGGCCGCTCGCACAGGTGTCGGGCGACGTCTACCACATCGAGCAGCTCGACGACGACCGGATCGCGGTGTTCCTGGCCGACGCGGTGGGCCACGGCATTCCCGCGGCGCTGCTGGGCATGGCGATCTGCCGCTCGCTCGAGACCACCGACCGCGTCGACGGGCAACTGCGCCTGCTAGGGCCCGGCGAGACGCTCGCGCGCGCCAACCGCAGGCTCTACGAACACCAGCGCGCCACCACGCGCTTCGCGACCGCCGTCGCCGCCGTGCTCGACTGCCGCACGCGGGTGATGAAGGTCGCCGTGGCCGGACATCCGCCCGCGATCCTGCTCCGCCCCGGCGAGCCGCCGCGCGCCCTCGAGGCTGAAGGCAGCCTGCTCGGCGTGTTTCCCGACGAGCACTACGAGGAGATCGAGATCGAGCTCAGGGCCAACGACCGCTTGCTGTTCTACTCCGACGGCTTCGAGCAGGCATTCGAGGAGAACGGCGTCGCGCGGCACATCGAGGCGTTCGGAGCCCTCTCGGGCGTGCTCGACGCCGACGAACTCGTGCAGCGCATCGCCTCGGGCGTCGATCGCCACACGGGCTCGCTCCACCAGCGCGACGACCTCACGCTGCTCTGCGTGGGCGTGGAGCATTCCGCAACGCTCCGCGCGGCCGCGTGAAGTGACACGCCACAGCGTCCCGCTCACGTCGGCGCGATGCGGGCCCGATACGCCTCGACCTGGCGCGCCACGAGCTTGGCGATGTAGTCGACCTCGACATTGACCCGATCGCCCGGCATGCGCTCGGCGAGGTTGGTGCGCGCGAGCGTCTCGGGAATCAGGCAGACATCGACGATCGTGCAACCCACCGCGGCATCGGGGATGTCCTCGACGCGGGCGATGGTGAGCGACACGCCATCGAGGGTGATCGACCCCTTGTCGACCGCCGACAGGCCGAGCCCGTCGGGCAGGCGCAGGCGCAGGCGCCACTCGCCCTCGGTGCGGCGATCGACGACCTCCGCCAGGCCGTCGACGTGGCCGAGGACGACATGGCCGCCGAGAAAGGTGGAGGCGGTGGCGGCGTGCTCCAGATTGACGCCGCTGCCCACGGAGAGCCGCCCGAGGCTGGTGACCGCGAGCGTCTGGGGGATGACGTCGAACGCGACCTCGCGCCCCACCACCGAGACGACCGTGAGGCAGCAGCCGTTGACCGAGATCGATGCACCGGGCTCGGGGCGGTGGTCCCAGCTCCCGAGATCGATCACGATGCGGGTCGGACC
>CAIOCH010000450.1 GCA_903856525.1 uncultured bacterium
CGCAAGTACATGGCGCCCGTCGACATCATCTCGGTCGTGCGCCACAACAAGAAGCTCGAATACGGCAACTGGCGCAAGGCCGCCGAGGAAGGCAACTTCTTCCTGCGCGGCTTCAACTACTGCTTCATCTTCCGGAAGGTGTGACGACGCGGGTGAGCCTCACGCCGGCGCGACCACGCCCGTCGCGTCGCCGAAGCCGTCGAGGCCGGCCCCCGCGGCGCGTGCGATGCCGAGGTGCAGGTTGCACAGCGGCGTGCCCTTCGCGCAGGCGGCGATGCGGCCGCCGCGGAGTCCGCGCGCGCGACCGCCCGCGACCAGGATCGGAAGGTCGTCGTGGTTGTGGCGGTTGCCGTCGGCGATGGCGCCGCCGTAGAGCACGATCGTCGAGTCGAGCAGCGGGCGGCCGTTCTCCTGCGTGCGCGAGAGCGCGCGGAGGAACGCCGCGCAGCGCTCGGTCTGGAAGCGGTTGATGGCGGCGAAGTGCGCCAGCTTGTCGGCGTTGTTGCCGTGGTGCGAGATGTCGTGGTGGCCGTCGGACACGCCGATCTCGCGGTAGGCGCGGTTCGAACCCTCGTTGGCGAGCATGAGCGTGGCCACGCGCGTGGAGTCGGTCTTGAAGGCGAGCGCCAGCACCTCACCCAGAAGGTCGATGCGGCGGGCCATGTCGTGCGGCGCGTACTCGAACTCTGGGATCGCGTCCTTGGCCTCGAGTTGCGCCAGCGCGTCGTCGGCGATGCGCCGCTCGAGGTCGCGCACGCCCTCGAGGTATTCGTCGATGCGGCCGCGATCGTCGGTTCCCACCGCGCGCGAGAGGCGCTTGGCCTCGGCCACGGCGCCATCGAGGATCGAGCGCCGCGTGCGGAGCCGCGCCGCGCCCGCCTCAGGGCTCTCGCCGCTGCGGCCGAAGATGCGCTCGAACGCGGCACGCGGATCGGTCTCCTTGCCGTTGGGCAGGCTCTCCGACTTCCACGAGATGTTGGCGCTGTAGGCGCAGGAGTAGCCCGAATCGCAGTTGCCTGCGGTCATGGCCGGCTCGCTGCCGAGCTCGAGCGAGCGCAGGCGCGTGCGGATGCCCTGGCGCTCGAACTCGTCGGCCATCGCCTGGTCGATGGAGCGACCCGCCTTGATGTCATCTCCTGCGGTCTTGCGCGGCTGCGCGCCGGTCAGGAAGCACGCGGCGCTGCGCGCATGGTCGCCGGGGCCGTCGCCATTGGCCTCGGCATTGCGGTGGCGCAGGCCCGTGTACACGGTGATGTCGCGCTGGAACTCGGCGAGCGGCGCCAGCGTGGGCGAAGGAATCCACGAACCGTCGGAGGAAGTCCGTGGAAGCCACTCGCCCACATGTACGCCGTTGGGGAAGAAGAGGTACGCGACGCGCGCCGTGGGCGCAGCTCCGGCGAGCGCCGAGCCCGACGATGCGGTCGCAGCGCGCACGAGCCCGCGGGGCAGCATCGCATCGAGCCACGGAAGCGCGATCACGGCCCCTGCACCGCGCAGGACGGATCGGCGATGGACGAGTGCGGGTCGCATGAGGTCACTCTATCGGCGAAACGAGTCGGGGCAATGCGCACGGGGTCGGATTCACCGCTGCGCGCGTCCGAGCAGCGGCGCAGTCACAGGGGGATCCACGCGGATACCGGGGCCTCGGATACCGGGGCCACGCCTACCTGCCCGCACGCATCGCGACCCGCCGCGTGCGGAACGCATCGGAGAGCACGATGCCCTCGACGAGCTCGGCGAACGAACCCGTCTCACGCAAGCGCGCCGCGAGTGCGTCGACGAGCGCGTCGTCGGCCTCTGCCGTGCCGCGGCCGAGCGCGTACACCAGCAGCTGCCGCGCCAGCGAACGCTCGAAGGCGCGGTCGCGGGCGAGAAGCTCCCCGATGCCCTGCACTCCGCGCAGGATCGATCCATCGGGAAGTTCGGACGCATCGTCGAAGCCCGTGCGCAACCGCCCGTCCGCGCCGTTCGACTCGAAGGCGAGCCCGATCGCGTCCATCTTCACATGGCACGACGCGCAATCGGGGTTGGAGCGATGCAGCGCCATCAGCTCGCGGATCGACAGGCCCTTCGCGTCCTCGGGCTTCTCGGGAAGCTGCGGCACGCCAGGCGGCGGCGGCGGCGGCGCATCGTCGAGCAGCGCCTGCATCACCCACTTGCCGCGCTTGACGGGGCTGGTGCGCGTGGGATTGCTCGTGGCCACGAGAATGCTGCCGTGGCCGAGGATGCCACCGCCGCGCCCGGGCGGGATCTCCCGCGATTCCCAGCCGTCCGCCGGAGGCGCGGCGAGTCCGTAGTGCGCCGCCAGCCGCGCGTCGACCTGCGTGGTGCGCGACTCGAGCAGCGCGCGCACGGGCTTGGCACCACGCACGACGTCGTCGAACAGGAGCTCCGTCTCGCGCCGCATGGAGGCGAGCATCGACGCGTCGACGCCCGGAAAGAGCGTGGGATCGAGCTGCCTCGACTCCAGACCATCGATGCCGAGCCATTGCGTCGCAAAGCGCTCGGCGAGGCTGTGCGCGCGCGGATCGGCCAGCATGCGTCTGACCTGCGCGGTGACCTCCTCGACGTCCGCGAGCTCGCCAGCCTGCGCGGCACGCCGGAGCTCGGCGTCGGGCACGCTCGACCAGAGGAAGAACGCGAGACGTGCGGCGAGATCATGCGCCGCGAGCGGCTGGCGCGCGAGGGCGGATGGCTCGGCGGCAAGCTCGACCCGCAGCAGGAACCGCGGATCCGCGAGCAACGCCGTCACCAGTACGCGCAACTGGTCGTCGAACGGCGCCCTCGCGCCCACCGCCTCGCGGGCGGTCGATGCCAGTGCGTTCGCCTCGGCCTGCGTGATGGGGCGCCGGAACAACTCCTCGCCCACCGCCGCCGCCACGCGCCGCAGGCGCAGGACATCGGCGCCATCACCGGCGAGCGCGCGCACACGCTGTTCGAACGGCGTGTCGTCGGTCGCGCCGAGCGGTCCCTCGAGCGCGATGCGGGCGACGCCGAGATTGCGGTCGCGCCGCTTGGGATCGGGCGCCTTCGGATCCCAGAAGTCGTTGGCAAACCGCGCGGAAATCGTGTGTTCGCCCGCGCCGAGCTCGACTTCCGCCACCACCGCCTGCGTCGATCCTGCGGCGGCGGTGATCGACGCAGTCGCCGCCAGCGTGCGGCCAACCAAGAGCTCGAGCCGCGGATCCTCGTTTCCCGCGAACTGCCCGCACGCATCGACCGTCACGCGGAAGCGCCCCGCGTGCCGAACCTCGATGCGCGCCGCGAGCGTCCCCTGCGTGGCCAGCCAGGCAACGCCGTCGTAGGTTCCGCCCTGCCCCTTGCGTTCGAGCCGCTCGGCAGGCACCGACTGCACGCGCGACCACGACGCGGGCGGCACGCACGACTCCGCCAGGCGCTCGGCCGCGTCGAGGTACTTCTCGATCAACAGCGGCGGCAGCGCCAGCGTCGAAGCGGTGGTGTCGAATCCCTCGCCGACCTCGTCGGCAGGAAGCAGCTCCCGCACCTCGGCCACCGAGGCACCGAGCACATCGCGCACTGCGCCCGCGTACTGCGCGCGGTTGAGGCGCCGCACCACGGGCACCTCCCGAGCCTCGAGCGGCACCACTGCGGTGATCGCCGCCACGGCATCGCCGTACTCCCGCTCGCTCGGCCGCACGGGTTCGTCGGCCGGAGGCATGTCGCGCTTCACCAGCCGCTTGCGCAGCGACCGCAGGACCGACGCCTCCACGGAGCCGGCCTGGAGCACGCGCGCGATGTCGAGCCCGCCCTTGGCGCGTGCACCGTCGTGGCAATCCACGCAGTGCGCTTCCAGCAGCGGCCGCAGCGAAGCGGGAAGCACGACCGGATCCGCATGCTGGCGCGCGGGCGGCGCATGCAAGGCGAGGAGCGTGATGGCCGCGGCAACGGACATGCGGAACTACCGCGCGACCTTCACGCGGAACGGCACCGCGGGCAGGCTCGCACCGTTCACGAGGTTCGCGCGCGTGGGATTGTTCTGCCACGCGTAGACGACCTCGACCGGGTCGGTCACGCCGGGCGCGGACAGCATCACACCGTCGCGCCCATCGTCCATGATCATGGCATCGGCCCACACGAAGCGGCCATCGGCGCCCGCGAGCGCAAAGCCACCGAGCGCAGGTGCGCCGGATGCGTCGCCGCTCGCGCGCAGCCCCTGGGCGTGATCGAAGCGCAGGCGCACCTTGCCGCCGTTCTCGAGCGTCGCGCTCGCCAGCTCGGGGCCGCGCCACGCCACATGCTGCTCGCCGTACACCGTGTTGCGGGCCCACGCCGCCAGCCGCTCGCCCACCTCGCGCTTGCGCCGCGGGTGGATGTCGGCCGCATCGCCGAGATCGGTCGCACTGATCATGCCGCCCTTGCCCGCGATCGCGCCGCGGTACTGCGCCTCGCGCAGCAGGGCCCACGCCCCCTGCGCCGGCTCGTTCTCCACGAACGGCATGAACGCCGCCAGCTGCACGACGCCCCACGCCATGTCGGGGTTGCCCGACTTCGCGCGCCACGAGTTCATCAGCAGCGGCAGCAGCTTGCGGTACGCATCGGGCTCGCCTGCGTTCGACTCGCCCTGGTACCAGATGGTCCCGCGCACGGGATACGCGATGCAGGGCGCCATCATGGCGTTGTAGATCGCGGCCGGCTCGTGCGGCTCGGTGCCGGGCTGCCGGCTCACATCGCGGCGCATGGGCGCGGGCGCCTGCGGCACACCGCCGCCCTTGCGCCACTTCCATCCGCCGGCGAGGTCGATCGCATCGACGCCGTCCGCCGCAAGCGTCATGGCGCCGTTCGCGAATCCACCCTGGCCCGCCATGTCGAGCACGCACACCGTGATGCGATGGGTGCCCGCGGCGAGTCCACCGGGAATCGCGTACCGGCGCGGCTGCGTCCAGTTGTTCACCGTCGAACCCACCTGCACGCCGTCGATCCACACGATGTCGCAATCGTCGATCGCGGGCAGCGACAGCGTGAGCGGCTTACCCGCGATCGCCGGCGGCACAGCGAAGTCGCGCGCCACCCAGACGAATCCGTCGAAGCGCTCGAGCCCACGGTCCATCGCCGGGTAGTACGCGGGCATCTCTGCCGATGCCCATCCGCCCGCGCCACCATCAAGGGACACGTCGGCCTTCGACCATCCCGCCTTCTGGCCAGGCTCGTTGGCGAGTGCCTTGGTCCAGTAGCCGTCGAGTTCGCGGGCGTAGCGCGCGTCCTCCTCGGCCTGCGCGCGCGCACGATCCTCGGGCTTGATCGCCCGCGATGCGTCGATCGCCGCGCGCAGATCCTCCGCGCGCTGGCGGAAATCCGAACTGGCCATCTCGTCGAGCGGAATCCACGGCTCGATGCGCGTGCCGCCCCACGAGATGTCGACGAGCCCGATGGGCACCTCGAGGTCGAAGCTGCGCGCGAGGTCGGCGCCGAACCAGAAGCCGACAGCGGTGAAACCTCCGACGGTCTCCGCACTCGCCACGCGCCACTGACCGGGCACGCTGTTCTTGGGCTCGTTGGCCGTCACATGCGGCGCCTTGAAGGAACGGATCGGGAGCTTCGCCGCCGCGGACTTGGCGCGATCGGACTCGTCGGCGCCGTCGACCGTCCACTCCATGTTGGACTGGCCCGAGCAGAACCACACCTCACCCACCAGGATGTCGCGCGCCCGCGCCTCGCCCGTTTCGCCGCGCACCACGAGCTCCCGCGGCTCGCGCGATGCGGGCATGGCCGGCAGCGCCACCGAGAAGCGACCGTCCGAACCTGCGGTCCCGCCCACCGAGAGGGAGCCGAAGGTGACCGTGACCTTCTCGCCGGGATTCGCGACGCCCCGAACCGGGATCGCCCGATCGCGCTGCAGCACCGCATGGTCCTGAAACAGCGTGTCCAGCGTGACCTCCGCCCGTGCGGCCACGGACGGCAGAAGCAGCGCCCCCGCGAGCAGTGATGCGGACGGGACACGGGTGATCGGCGAGTTTATCGATGCCATGCCCTCCATCGTCACCGCCCGCCGCTCGGGCTGCAACCCCATTCCCGGGAGAGTGGTCGTGATTGATGGGTTTCGCCCGTGCGGCGCTCCACCGCTCCGCGATGCAAGCCGATAGCAGCGGGCCGAAGGCGACGTCGCGCGAGGCACCGCAAGGACAGGAGCCCACGCATGTGCGGAGTGTTCGGAGTCGCCACAGCCCGCGGACGCAAGCTCTCGCTCGGCGCGCAGTCGTGCGTGGCGCTCGGCGAGCTGCTCGCGCACCGAGGTCCCGATGGCGCGGGCAGCATGCACTTCGGCCACGTCGCCCTCGCGCACCGCCGGCTGGCGCTGCTCGACCTCGATGGCGGAGCGCAGCCCTACCGCAGCACCGGGCCCACGCAGCGGGTGATCCTGGCGTGGAACGGTGAGATCTACAACCACCTCGAGATCCGCCGCGAACTCGCCGCCGCCGGAGCCGTGTTCCAGACGCGGTCCGACACCGAGACGCTCGCCATGCTGCTGTCGATGCGCGGCACCGCGGGACTGACGTCGGTGCGGGGCATGTACGCACTGGCCGCATGGTTCGTCGAGAGCGACGAATTGGTGCTTGCGCGCGATCCGCTCGGGATCATCCCGTTCTTCCACGCCGAGGTCTCGACGCCCGCCGGATGCGAGCTCGCGTTCGCCAGCGAACCCAAGGCGATCGTCGCGCACCCGCACTTCCGAGCCGAGCCCGACTTCGCCAGCATGGCGTCGTTCCTGGAGATGCCGCGGCGGACATTCGGCGCACGCACGCTCTACAAGGGACTGCGCGCCCTCGAGGCGGGCGAGGTGCGCCGCTACGCACTCGCCGGCGAGCGCATCCGCTGCATGGAGAGCACGCGCATCGCCACGTCCACCGTGCCTGCGCCCTGCTCGCTCGCCGACGCGGCCTGGCGCGTGCGCGAGTCGGTCACCGCGTCGGTCGAGGCGCACATGGCGGCGGATACGCCGGTCTGCGCGCTGCTCTCGGGCGGGATCGACAGCACGATCATCGCCTCGGTGGCGCGCACCCTGCAGCCATCGCTCAGGACGTTCGCGGCCGGCGCCGAGGACGATGCGGCGCGGCCGGGATCCGACCTGCACACCGCGCGACACGTGGCGCGCATGCTCGGCACCCAGCACCACGAGACGCTCATCGGCGGCGAGCTGTTCGCGCTCACCTGGGAGCGGCTCGTGTCCGAGGGCGGCCACCCCCTGTGCACGCCCAACGAAGTCGCCATCGCACTCCTTGCCGACGCCGTCTCGCCGCATGCCAAGGCTGCGCTCACCGGCGAGGGCGCCGACGAACTCTTCGGCGGCTACGGCGCACCGCTGGAGGCCACGCTCGGGTGGATCGACGCGACGCCAGCGCACGATGCCGCCTCCGCCGCCGACTTCTACCGCACCGCCTTCGGCTGGGCGCCCCGCGTGCTCGTGCCCGAGCTCTTCGGCCGCGACGCCATCGCCCGATTCGGCGCGACCGACGACGATCCGCTCGCCGACCTCCTGGTCGACGCCTGCCGCGATGCGGGCGATCTCTCCACCATCGACGCGCACCTCGCGGTGCAGCGGCGCGTGAACCTCGTGCATCTCCTCGAGCGGCTCAACCTGTCGCTCATGCGCGGATCCGTCGAGGGCCGCGTGCCCTTCGCCGATGTCCGCGTCCTGGACACCGCGCTGCGCGCCGGTGGCGCCCATCTCTTCAACGAGGGCGAAGGCGGCGTCGCCACCACGACTGGAACGATGGTGACCAAGCGCGTGCTGCGGCGAGCCTTCGCCGACGTGCTGCCGCAGGAGATCCTCATGCGGCCCAAGGCGAGCTTCCCGCTGCCGTTCGAGTCGTGGATCTCGGCGCAGTCGCACTGGATCAACGGACCGGTCGCGCGCGAGGTCTTCTCGCCCGCCGCCCGCGAACTCGTGCGCACGCAGGCCGCGCAGCACTGGCGTCTCGCCTGGCCGGTGCTCAACCTGTCGCGCTGGCTCGACGCGGCGTTCGGCTGAGCGCCCGCCCGTAGCGGTCGCGCCGCGACAGCAGCCGCAGGCCGTGCAGCGCCACCAGCACCGTGCTGCCCTCGTGGCACACCACCGCCACCGACAGCGGGATCACGCCGAACAGCGTGAGCGGGATCAGCGCCACCACCACGCCCATCGAGAAGATCACGTTCTGACGGATCATCGTGCGCGTGGCGCGACCAAGGTCGACCGCAAAGGGAAGCCGCGTCAGGTCATCCGACATGAGCGCCACATCCGCCGCCTGCAGCGCCACGTCGGTGCCGCCGTGACCCATGGCGATGCCCACCGTGGCCGCAGCCAGCGCGGGCGCGTCGTTCACGCCGTCGCCCACCATGCCCGCGGCGCCGTCGCGCGCCACGAGCTCGCGCACGAAGCCGATCTTCTGCTCCGGCATCAGCCCGGCCTCCACGCGCGTGATGCCCACCTGGCCCGCGATGTGGTGCGCCGTGGCCGCGTTGTCGCCCGTGAGCATGACCACC
>CAIOCH010000451.1 GCA_903856525.1 uncultured bacterium
ACGGCGAGAACCCGCACCAGGCCGCCGCGGTGTACCGTGACCCGACCTATCGCGGCCCCAACGTCGTGGGCGCCGAGCTGCTGCACGGCAAGCCGCTCTCCTACAACAACCTGCTCGACGCGGCCGCCGCGCTCGAACTCGTGCAGGACCTGCGCGAGATCGCGCCGGCCATGGCGGGCGCGGTGGTGGTCAAGCACACGAATCCCTGCGGCACGGCCATGGCGCCGACCCTGCGCGAGGCCTTCGCCAAGGCGTACGCGGGCGACCCGCTCGCTGCGTTCGGCGGGATCGTGGCGCTCAACACCCAGGTCGACAAGGCCACCGCCGAGGAGATCGTGGCGGGCGAGAAGTTCCTCGAGGTGGTCGTGGCCCCCGGCTACGACGCCGAGGCGCTCGCGCTCCTCCAGGCGCGGTGGAAGAATGCGCGCCTGCTCGCCGTGGGCCCCGTGACGGCGTCCCCGAAGTCGGTGCTGGTGCGCTCGATCGCGGGCGGATTCCTCGCGCAGGAGGCCGACACGCACGCCATCAAGGCCGAGGAGTTCCAGCACGTGGCGGGGCCGGCGCCGAGCGCCGAGGTCCTGCGCGATGCGGCGTTCCTGACGGCCGTGGTCAAGCACCTCAAGTCGAACGCGGTGTGCATCGGCAAGGGCGGCCAGCTGCTGGGCGCAGGCGCCGGGCAGATGGACCGCGTGGCCAGTTGCCGCAACGCCATCGAGAAGTCGGGCGCGCGCGTCCGCGAGGGCTCGGGGATCGCGGTCGCGGCAAGCGACGCGTTCTTCCCGTTCGACGACGGCCCGCGGCTCCTGATCGGCGCCGGCGTGCGCTGCATCGTCCACCCGGGCGGCTCCAAGCGCGACGAGGACACGTTCAAGCTCTGCAACGAGCTGGGCGTCACCTGCCTCCTCACCGGCATCCGCCGCTTCCGCCACTGACCTCATCGGTTCGCGACTCCCGCCGATGGCCACCCCACCCGTGGCCCGATGGTGGCCCGAACCGATGGTGACTGGCACGTGTCGTGCACTCGCGTACACCGATTGGCACGTGTCGGGTGCGGGTCTTTGCCGCGAGAAAGTGGGTTCTGAAGCCGAGTCCACAGGGCATTTCGCCGCGCGACCCCGGTGACTGGCACGTGTCGGGTACACACTGGCACTGACTGGCACGTGCCAGGCACCGATGGGACCGCGGAACGGGGCGCGCGGGACGGCGGCGGGGGTATACTGCGAGGCCCATGGCCGACAAGCCCGTCCTCGACCACCCCTCGCTTCCGATCATCAAGGAAGCGTTCCCCAGCGTGAAGTTCATGGCGGCCGAGTTCCGCGGCCTGACCACGCTGATCTGCCCGCCCGAGCGCATGCACGACGTGCTGCGCCAGCTGCGTGACGATCCGCGCCTCGACTACAACTTCCTCACCGATGTCACGGCGGTCGACTACCTCAAGTACCCCGTCAAGCAGCCGGGGCGCTTCGCGGTCATCTACCTCCTGCAATCCCACAAGCACGAGCGCCGCATCGCCGTCAAGTGCTTCCTCGAGCCCACGCTCGACACCAGCGGCATCACCGCCGACCCCGCACTCGAGATCGACAGCGCCTGCGACCTCTGGCCCGGCGCCGAGTGGACCGAGCGCGAGGTCTACGACATGTACGGCATCCGCTTCCGCAACCACCCGGATCTCCGCCGCATCCTCATGTGGAAGGACTTCCCCGGCCACCCGCTCCGCAAGGACTACCCCCTGCGCGGCCGCGGCGAGCGCGAGCACCATGTGCCCCTCACCAGAGACAGCCGCTAGTTCGTAGGCTCGTCCGCGCCTCGGCGCAGGCCGTCCGCACCACGGTGCAGGCCGTCCGCACCACGGCGCAGACCCGGCCGCGTGCACGCGACCTTCGAACATCCAGCATCACGCGCGCGCATGGCATCCCAGCGCGCGCGTTCTTTTGCTGCACACGACCGCCGACCCAACCCTCCCGCCTCCCGTCCCCACACGGCCCAACCGAACCGCGTGCCTGAAACCAAGCGCCATCTCCAGCTCAAGGACATCGCCCTCGCGTGGCTGCGCGCGGTCGGCTGCCGCGCCGTCGCGCTCGAGGTCGCCTGCCCCTTCCACCGCTACCGCTTCGACGCGCTCGGCTGGCTCGACCACGCCGACGACCCGCGCGCTGTCGCCGCGTTCGGACCTCCACAGTGCGCCGCTGCCGACGACGGCCCGCGCCATCCCCGCGTGATCGCCGTCGAGTGCAAGCAGTCGCGCGCCGACTTCGCCTCCGACGACGCCGATCCCGCCGAACTCTCCAAGCGCAAGGCGTACCTCCTCGAGCGCCGCCGCGTGATCGAGGAACTCCGCGTCAAGGTCCGCGAGACCCACCTCAAGGTCGAGGG